>JBLHGN010000048.1:0-17316 GCA_047616325.1 Lentisphaeria bacterium | reverse complement strand
TCACTGGGCATTTCCAACGATGTACGCCAGGAGCTACTACAAGGTTTACTGATAGAACTACCAGGTCAAGTAAGCCTGTTTGAAGAGTCTGTGACCACATTTCTTACATCCAAAAAGCTGTCGGATTTAAACCAGGCACAACGTATTGCTCACACGATCAAAGGGGCCGCCAATGTAGTGTCAATTCAGGGCATGGCAAACTTAACCCACTATATTGAAGACCTCCTTGAGACGGCAGTGAAACACCTTAATGTAGCACCGAGCGGCTTCGAAGACATGCTTATTCAAGTTACCGACTGCCTTGCAACAACGGCCGAGTATTTAAATCGACAGGGCCCTCGGCCAGCCGACATTTTACAGGTAATGCAACAATTGCTCGACTGGCTAAACACCTTAAAACACGACTCCAAGCCGAACCCAGAAGGCGAATACATTAACTTTAATGCTACGACTGACATTGACATAGCGCAAGAAAACACCGTTAGCGACGTAAATGCAACCAGCTCTGAAGATGCAGCGAAGGCTACAGAAGGTAATATTGAAGAAAAAAATACACCTCAACCAGAAATACAAGCATCTCTCCCTTTAAGCGTAACTGCTCAGCTACCAATTGCCGACGCAGAGGAACTCGAAACTCTCCGTTATATTAATGTTCCCGAAAAAATCGCCCAAGAACTTTTGAGGCTTTCTGGCGAAAAACACATCGCCAACACACAAATATCAACACAGCTTGACTCACTGCAGGCCAGCCTAAATTTAACACATCGCTATCACAAAAAAATTAAAGACATGGCCTTGCAACTAGATGCTTTGGTACAAACGCAAAGTGCATTAAAGTCCGCCGCTAGCCAACACAATGAAGATGAAATCGACCCACTGGAATTAGAGCAATTTAATGAACTACACACCTATTCGAATCAACTACTGGAATTGACCACAGATTCGTACGAAACAATTTCCAGCATCGACAACCAAATAAAAGAATTGACTAATTTTAGCCATTTTCATAAACAGCTCAACGATGACAATCAGCAGATTTTATTGCAATTAAATCTGACACCTGCACACACACTTTCGTCGCGCTTGTCGCGCTGCGTTCGCCAAGCCTGTCGCCTAACAGGCAAGGCGGCCAAATTAAATATTTCCGGCGAATCCCTACTGATGGATAACGGGGTACTAACCCGCATTGCAGACCCGATTATGCACCTACTGCGCAACGCTATTGATCACGGCCTTGAAGACAATAGTGCTGCGCGAACGAGACTTGGAAAAAGTTCTCATGGCAATATTGATCTATCGTTTTACAATCAGGGCGATACTATAAAAATCGTTTGCCAGGATGACGGCCGAGGGCTCGATTACTCACTAATTCGACAGACCGGGATAGGACGGGGATTAATAGACGATACAACGCCCGTGAATGAAAACCTGCTAAATCAAATGATATTAATGCCTGGATTTTCTACTCGAAAAATTACCACACACACTTCCGGCAGAGGTATTGGTCTTGATTCTGTTATTGCCGACATTCGGGCATTGAAGGGAAATATGACCATCACCTCCAGCGCGAATGATGGCTGTTGCATCACCATCACTGTTCCCACCAGCATTCTTACGGCCCACGCGCTATTGGTGCAAAGCCGCGATCGACTTCACACCCAAACCTATGCCATTGCCAGCCGCGCTATTGAACAAGTTAGATATGTCGATCAAGAAGCACTTATAGAAAAAAATAATAGGCTATTTTTTGTTGAGGGTGACGATTTGATTCCCGTGCAATACATTGGTGAACTGCTTGGCGTTTACGACTTAGTCGAGGCGGATATTCGAGCTTTACTACTGTGCCGTAAGTCCAACGGAGAACGCGTCGCTATAGCTGTTGAGAAAATATTTGCCAGTCAGGATATCGTAATAAAGCCGCTAAACAAATACTCCTACCAATTACCCGGTGTGATTGGCGCAACCATTTTGGGCGATGGCACAGTATCGCCCGTTATAGACCTAAACGAATTACCCAATATGAACTTAGCTCCAGCTGAGCTGGCGCTGATGCGCGAACAGCGTCGCAAAATGCTGATGATCGAAAAAGAAAACTTCGTAGCACCGCTCACAGCGCTGGTGGTAGATGATTCGTTAAGCGCACGCCGCTCGCTGTCACAATTTGTGGCCGACATGGGCATGGAGGTGTACACCGCAAAAGACGGTTTTGATGCTATCAACGTAATGGCAACAAAAAAGCCTTCACTACTGTTGGTTGATTTAGAAATGCCGCGTATGAATGGCTTGGAACTTACCACTCACATTCGCTCTAGCGAGGAGTATAAAGACATACCGGTGATTATGATCACCTCCCGCTCCACCGACAGACACAAACAGCTGGCGAGAAATGCCGGCGTTACAACGTATTTGACCAAGCCTTGGTCAGATGATGAATTAATGCACGTAATCGAAAAACAAATTGCCTGACTGCACAAGGCACTGCCAGGCAATTTTTACTGATCGCGCTTATTTAGAGGAGCTTTTAAAACGCTTGCGTTCGTTTTCAGTTAAGCGCTTCTTGCGCAAGCGAATGGAGTGAGGCGTTACTTCAACCAGTTCGTCATCTTCGATAAATTCCAACGCCTGCTCCAAAGTGTGTTTGATAGGCGGCGACAAAGTGAGCGCCTCATCGGTACCCGAGGCGCGAATATTATTGAGTTGCTTACCCTTGGTTGGGTTAACCACTAAATCGTTATCGCGTGAATGAATTCCAACAATCTGTCCTTCGTATACTTCCGAGCCATGACCCAAAAATAAACGACCCCGTTCCTGCAGCGCAAATAGGGCATAAGCCAGCGTTTTACCTTTAACCATAGACACCAACACACCATTTTGGCGACTAGTTAGCTCACCCGCTTTAACCGGGCCGTAGTGGTCGAAGATACTGGTCATAATGCCCGAACCTGAGGTTAGGGTTAGAAACTGCCCCCTAAAACCAATAAGTCCACGCGATGGCATCAAGAATGACAGCCGAACCCGTCCTTTACCGTCTGGCTCCATGTTGGTCAACTCTGCACGTCGAAGACCGAGCTCTTCCATAACAGAACCCTGATGCTGGGTCTCCACATCAACCACCACCACTTCGAAAGGCTCGTGAATTTCACCGTCCACTTCTTTTTGAACCACTTCAGGCCGAGAAACGCCTAGCTCGAAACCTTCACGACGCATAGTTTCTATCAAAACAGACAAATGCAATTCGCCGCGTCCGGACACCTTAAATTTGTCCGGCGTCTCTCCCGGGGTAACTCGCAGAGCTACGTTGTGAATAAGTTCTTGCTCCAAGCGCTCTTTAATATTGCGCGTGGTAACGAATTTGCCATCCAAACCTGCGAAAGGAGAGTCGTTCACCTGAAAGGTCATGCTGACAGTGGGCTCATCTACCGTGAGTGGCGGCAAAATTTCAATCAATGCTGGGTCGCACAATGTGTCCGATATACCGAGCTTATCGATTCCGGTAATACACACGATATCACCTGCTGTGGCTTTATCCGTGTCGATGCGTTCAAGACCGTGATAGCCCATCACCTGCAACACCCTGGCTTTGCGCTGCTTACCATGTATATCCACAACCACCACTTGCTGATTGGGCGAGAGACTGCCACGGGTAATGCGACCCACACCGATAACACCTACATAGCTGTTGTAATCGAGGGCGGATATTTGCATTTGAAAGGGCCTGTCAATCTCAACTTTGGGCGGCTCCACCTTGTCGACAATCATCTGGAACAGCGGCGTCATATCGTCCGCCAAGCTATCGGCTTCTAATCCCGCAACGCCATTAAGGGCAGAGGCATATATAACCGGGAAGTCCAACTGTTCGTCGGTCGCGCCCAAACGGTCGAAAAGATCAAATACTTGATCCAACACCCAGTCTGGGCGGGCGCCAGGGCGATCAACCTTGTTAATCACTACTATGGGCTTTAAACCTCGCTCGAATGCTTTACTGGTAACAAAGCGCGTTTGTGGCATCGGGCCGTCCACGGCGTCGACCAACAAACACACAGAGTCCACCATAGATAATACGCGCTCCACTTCACCGCCAAAATCGGCGTGCCCGGGAGTATCCACAATATTAATTCGGTAGTCGTTCCACTTAATGGAAGTATTTTTTGCCAAGATGGTAATGCCACGCTCTTTTTCTTGGTCGCTGGAATCCATAACGCGCTCGGAACCCACATCTCTGCGGTCGAGGGTACCTGACTGGCTGAGTAGTTTGTCCACCAAAGTGGTTTTGCCATGGTCAACGTGGGCAATAATGGCAATGTTACGTAAATTTTCGATCACTGGGAGGGTGCCTCATAAGCGCGGAGGGGAGGGCAAATTGTTTTGCCGATCGGATTGGCCGCTGTTCAAAAAGCGCGCATTATAGCTCGACCCAAGAACAAGCGATAGCTGCCTTTAGAAATTCATTTATTCACAACGCAAGATAGGCGGTTAAAACACTTTTTTGGGGGGCTTTTTACAGCATAAGAATATAAAAATTTACCAAAACCTTCGACAGCATCATAAAAGTTCCAGCTGACGACCACACAAGAGGGTTTATTTGCTAGTATCTGCAGTGGAATAACAATAATACTCGGAGACAGCTAAGAGAATTCTTACCCTTGCCATTTTACTGCTTTGCACACATTCAAGTTTTGCAGAAAGCGTATTCGCTCAACTGGATAAATTTTATGTTGGCGGCGGAGTAACTTATGTCGATACCAACACCAGCAATACCACTTTTAGAACCATAGATTTACTGGGTGGCTACAAGATGAATGGTTTTCTTAGCTTCGAAGGCCGCTTGGGGCTGGGCACCTGCGATGAAACTGCAACAATTAATGATGTTATCTCAACTTCCAGCATGGATTACAGCGGTTCAATTTATTGGCGTCCAGAATGGGCTAACGAGAGGGCTAAACTATATGGCTTGCTGGGCTATTCTATCGTTTCCGTCACCAACACGACTGGCGGAACAGACAGCACAAATAGCGAATCGGGCCTATCTTATGGTGGGGGAGCTGGCTTCACATTTTACGAAGACTGGAACCTGAACTTCGAATACCGCTGGATTCTTAACAACGATGAAAACGAATTTTCTGCCCTAGGCGCCAGTGTGGACTATTGCTTCTAAGTCACCCCCGATATTTTGAGTGATGGCGCACGGCTTTATAAAAGTACTGTGCGCCCCCTTACAACCTTTTTTCAAGGCACTCTATTTTGCTCGCGGCACACCAAACATATTGGTTCCGTCATCGACCTTATTCTCGTTGCCCTCCCACTCCACCACCTCAAACTTTTTGACACTGCCATTGCTCGAACGGATAAAGCAATTCACAAAATAGGCTTCCGGCTCGCCCGAACCACCAGCGAACAAATCCATCTGCAAGAATATTTTGTATAAAAACTGTCTGTCGTCATAACTACTGGAATGGCTATCGGTAACCAAGCTTCGGATGCGCCCCGCGTAGTTATCTTCGAGATTCTCTCGACAAGTAACCACGGCATCGGTAAAGGTAATATTACGAAATCCGACGTTCTCGCCCCCGCTACCGCTACCGCTACCGCCAAACAGTACTCCGGTATAGGTTAGTGTTAAAAATACTGAACATAGGATGACAACAACTGAGCCCACCAACACCCACAAATTTTGTTTGCGACTAGTATCACTCATGACAGGACCATTCCCCAATTTTGCAAGCTTTGACCATTCACTCAAGTTAAGTCCGGGCGGTAAACCGCCACATTGCGAAGGCCAGCATCGTGAAAGTGCCCCGCATGCAGCTCACTCATAACGCCCCGCTCACAAAATAAATAGTAGCAGGCTTCCGCGTCTAAATTGACCAACTCTCCATCCAAGGTATAAAACGGAATACACAGAAGCGGATGGTCGGCCACCGCCAAAGGCCTCAACTCTCGCTCGTCGGGGTGACGAATATCGATGACAATGGCCCCGTCAGGCAACTCACTCACTTTTTCTATGGCCACTTCGTCGCCAACACCCTTCATAAGCTGGTCGATAAACTGCACTCGACACCCACCGAGAGCCTCGTCCAATACATCAAAGTCGAAGAGCTCTTCATCGCGCTCGATACTGGACAACTTTACTCGTGCTGAAGGCTTTACGGATATAACCCCACAATATTCGGGGATGCTGGCTGAAAAACCCTCTGCCCCAATTTGCCGCGCCACCTTAATAATGTCCATTTTGTCGGTGACAATAAGTGGCCGCAGCGTGAGCTTTTCAGTAACCCTGTCGATGATCGATAAGTTTGGAATGGTTTGACTGGACACCTGGGCTACCGCCTCCCCGGTAACCAAAGCTTCAATGCCACCCTTCTCTGCCACCTTATCCGCTGCGCGCAGCATCATGCGTTTTAGAATCACCCCCATGTTAGAGGGGTCAACTTTCTCCATTATTTCTTTAACTACACCCTCGAAGGGCACAGTAATAAAGCGTACGCGATGGGTAGATGCATATTTTTGCCACAGATAATAAGCCACTTCTTTTACAGCCACCTCGTGGGCGCGGCCACCCAAATTGAAAAAGCAGTAGTGGGTACGAATACCCCGTTTGATCATCATATAACTGGCTACAGTGGAGTCAAAACCACCCGAAACCAGCGACAGCACGGACTCCTGGGTACCCATGGGGAAGCCACCCAAGCCAGCATATTTGCCATCGACAATAAAAAACTGATGGTTTTTAATTTCTATATGAACGGTGATGTCGGGGTTCTTGAGCTTGACGCCGGCCGTTTGCACATTCTGATTCAGCTCACCACCAATGAAGACCTCGGCCTGAGTGGAGGTGAAGTCGTGATGCCCTACACGCTTAACCCGCACACAAAAAGTTTTTCCGGGCAATTCATCGGCCCAAGCCTGGTGCGCTCTTTGATAAATATCCTCAAGCGAGTCAAACTTAAAAGACTTCACTTCGGAATAGTTGGCTATTCCAGGTATTCGCGCCAGCAAGTCAATCATCCCCACACGTGCGCTGGCATCGGCACCCGGAACCCTCACCTCAATTCGATCCCAATCTTGCACGACACTAGTACGCGGCTCAACGCGCCTTGCTAAGACGCGAATATTTTCACACAGATGTTTAGTCCAACGCTTGCGCACAGAGGGACTTTTAATGGTGATCTCAGGAAACAACCGGACAGTGAAAATTAGAGGAGGTAGAGCCTTGGGCGATATGTTCATAATTCCATAAAAGCTATTGATGACGCCCCACAATGAGGCATAAATATACGCACAGCACATTATTGGTGCGCGAGTGGATTCGTGATTTTGGAGCCAAAGTTCGCAGGTCGCGCACGGCGCAGCCCCGCTTTTTTTTATTATGGCACATTCCTTGCCAAATCATGTGCTCTCATCTTGCGTCTCGCTGAGATTGCATTATGATTGCACTTCCGCTTTTGGGCGCAAGTACAATTTTTAAATTCCACAACTAAACACTAATGGCTAGGGCCACGACTCTGGAGGAACCTTATGTCTGAACAGACTCTGAATCTAATAAAAGAAAATGAAGTTCGTTGGGTAGATTTACGTTTTACTGATACAAAAGGAAAAGAGCAACATGTCTCTATTCCCGCGCGCTATGTTGATGAAGATTTTTTTGAGACAGGGCAAATGTTCGACGGCTCGTCCATCTCCGGCTGGAAAGGCATTAACGAATCTGACATGATTCTTATGCCAGACGACAGCACATCTATTTTAGACCCATTCACCGACGAACCAACGCTTATCTTGCGTTGCGACATCGTTGAGCCCTCTACAGGACAAGGCTATGAGCGCGACCCTCGCTCTGTTGCTAAACGCGCTGAGGAGTACCTCAAGTCCACCGGCCTGGGTGATACGGCCTTCTTTGGCCCTGAGCCCGAATTCTTCGTGTTTGACGAGGTTCAGTTTGGTTCGGATATGAGCGGATCTTTCTACAAGATCAACTCTGAAGAAGCCCACTGGACCACAGGCAAGGAAGTTGAAGGCGGCAATTTGGGCCACCGTCCTCGCGTTAAAGGCGGGTACTTTCCCGTTCCTCCCGTAGATTCTCTGCACGATATTCGTGCTGCCATGTGTGGCGCTATGGAACAAATGGGCCTAGATGTTGAAGTTCACCACCACGAAGTGGCCACTGCAGGCCAGTGCGAAATCGGTGTCAAATTCAACACCCTGGTAAAAAAAGCCGATGAAGTGCAGATTCTTAAATATTGCGTACACAATGTTGCCCACGCCTATGGCAAAACCGCTACGTTTATGCCCAAACCCATCGTTGGTGACAACGGTTCAGGTATGCACGTTCACCAGTCTTTCTGGAAAGACGGCGTAAACCAATTTGCCGGCGACGGCTATGCAGGCCTTTCTGAAACGGCTCTGTTCTATATTGGCGGCATCATCAAACACGCAAAAGCCATCAACGCGTTTTCTAACCCAGGCACAAACTCTTATAAGCGTTTGATTCCAGGTTTTGAAGCGCCAGTTATGTTGGCCTATTCTGCCCGCAACCGCTCGGCATCGATTCGCATTCCTTATGTCGCATCGCCGAAAGGAAAGCGTATCGAAGCGCGATTTGCCGACCCTATTGCCAACCCTTACCTGTGTTTTGCCGCAATGCTGATGGCCGGTATCGACGGCGTTCAAAACAAGATTCACCCTGGCGATGCCGCTGACAAAGACTTGTACGATCTTCCCGCTGAAGAGGCTGCGGCGATCCCACAAGTGTGCGGAAGCTTGCGAGAAGCACTTGATCAACTAGACAAAAACCGTAGTTTCTTGACTGTCGGTGGCGTGTTTACCGATGACATGATCGATGCCTACATCGACCTAACTATGGAAGATGTATATCGCGTTGAGCACACGACTCACCCGGTTGAATTTGATTTATACTACTCCTGCTAAGAGAAACTAGGATACTGGCCGCTACCACCATGCGCGACACGTAGTGCTAGCGAACCAAGCCCGCCCCAGTGCGGGCTTTTTTGTGGGCGTCAAGTTTGTGGGAGCGAAAACAATAAACCAAAAGTCTAAGCGCGTGAAGACTCACGTCTTCATTGTTCTGAATTTGGTATACTCCATCACAATCAACCACCGCAGAGAATAGTTATGAAACGTTTGTGTGCGCCTATACTAGTAACAGCCATGCTTGCTCTTGTGGGTTTGAACCAGGAGAGCCGCGCTGACAAGGTATACAAGACTGTCGATGAGAACGGTAAAGTCACGTTTTCGGACAACCCAGGCACGAAAAAGGGCGTCGAAGTTAACGCGACTATTAAGAACATCCAACCAAGTTTTTCGCTACCAACCGACGAAGATAAACCCAAGGAAGCAGACGAAGGCGAAAAAAACAAAAACCAAGATTATGCTATCTCGCTAAAATCCCCCAATGAAGGACAGCAAATAGGCCCCGCCCAAAAATCTATCCATGTATCTGTATCACTAAATCGTAAACTGAATTCAGATACGCTTATTCAATACTATTTCAACGGCAGCGCCTACCGAGGAGCAACTCGCGCTCAAGGCATTAGCATTCCGGCATCTATAAAAGCAAGGGGGAAAAACACTGTGAGTGCTAGTGTGGTGAGCCCTAACGGCAAAGTGCTGGCGTCCAGTAACGCGGTGTCGGTTTGGGTGATAAAACCTACTCATAATTAGACGTAACAATTTTCTAACTTTACAATTTGCCACTAAACATCGGCCATCTCACTCATAGACAGTGCCTACAGCTCTTTCGGTAACCACACCCCTTACCAGCAAGTATTATCACCTACAAAGCTAAAACCGCACCAGCAATGCACGCTCGCAGTCTCACTCAAAATAGACGCACCACTTTAATGCATAAACTCTTAATATGAACGATAATGGCTGAAACCATAGCGGTTTTCGGTGCAAGCCCTAGCGAAAAATATGTGGCCGACGGGAGCATTTTGCCCAATATTCACCCGCTATTGGCTAAACGTGGCAAGCATACCTTGTCAATCCACACAAATTTAGGCAATTTTTGAAAATTAGACGTCCACAGCCAATGATTGGATTGGGAATTGCATAAGGCCCTTATACATTAATTCTGGTAGTGACCCATGGTAGAGCATGCGAGCAACAGGCAAATTCTCGATAGTTTGATGACCGCGGTTATAGTGTTGGACACAGATCTCAACATTACCTACCTAAACGCATCTGCAGAGGTACTATTCGGCGTGAGTAGCGAACACCTGGTTCACAAACCCATTAGTTATTGCTTTAGTCAAAACGACGGAACCCCCACTTCACTAGAAGAGGCTCTGCGTGAAAACCGCAATTTCACCCGGCGTAAAACACAGTGGAAACTGCATAATCAAACCGAGATCACGCTTGATTATACCGTGACACCCGCACCCGAAATCGGCCGTATCACCATTGAAGTGCAGTCGCTCGATAGGCTCTTGCGCATCAGTCGAGAGGAAGCGTGGATTTCGTCTCAGGAGACTTCTCGCAATTTAGTGCGCAGTATGGCCCACGAAATAAAAAATCCATTGGGCGGCATCCGCGGCGCGGCACAACTGCTTGCTAGAGAACTGGTCGAAGAGGAGCATGGAGAATATACGCGCATCATTATTGAAGAGACCGATCGCCTTCGCGATCTGGTCGACCGCATGCTCGGCCCAAGAACACTGCCCAAACGGCTGGATTTAAACATTCACGAAGTGATTGAACACGTTGTGTCCATCGTTTCACTAGAGACACAGGACGCCGTTGATATAAAGCGTGATTACGACCCCAGCATTCCCAACATTTGCGGTGACAAAGCGCAGCTGGTACAGGCCTTTCTCAATATTGCCAACAACGCCATCCAGGCTCTCACCGAGAACAGCACCACAGACCCTACCATTACCATCTGCACGCGCATTAAACGAAGATACACCATTGGTCGGTACCACTACCCTCTGGTGGTAAAGGTGTGCTTCAAGGACAACGGGCCGGGGATCCCTGAAGATATTATCAACGATATTTTCTTTCCAATGATTACTGGCCGCACAGAGGGAAGCGGCCTTGGGTTGTCTATTTCCCAAAATCTTATAGGACAACATAACGGTCTGATTGAATGTAATAGTGAGCCAGGCAAAACCAAGTTCGCTGTCTATTTACCTGTAGGAAACCAAGATGCACAAGCCTAATTTAGTTTGGATTATTGACGACGACCGCTCCATTCGCTGGGTGCTGGAAAAAGCACTGCTGCAGGCGGGAATAGAAACTCGCAGCTTTGAAAGCGGCGACAAAGCCGCGGCCCAGCTAACCAACGAAAAGCCTCAGGCCATTATTAGCGATGTGCGCATGCCAGGGATGGACGGTTTGACCCTGCTTAAACATATCCACAGCACCTACCCCAGCCTGCCGGTGATTATCATGACCGCTCATTCCGATTTAGACAGTGCCGTATCGGCTTATCAAGGGGGCGCTTTTGAATACTTACCCAAACCCTTTGACGTGGATGATGCTGTCGCGGTAACTCGGCGAGCTCTTGCCCACACCGACGAACTGGAGAGACAACATAAAACGCCAGCTGCCGAAGCCGAAGCCGAAGAGCAGACCGACATTATTGGCGAGGCTCCTGCCATGCAGGAGGTTTTTAGAGCCATCGGGCGTCTTTCCCAATCAAATATCACTGTGCTTATTAACGGTGAATCCGGCACGGGTAAAGAGCTTGTAGCCAAAGCATTACACACTCATAGCCCTAGGCAACACGGGCCTTTTATCGCCCTGAATATGGCGGCGATTCCGAGAGACCTTATCGAGTCGGAGTTATTTGGCCACGAAAAAGGTGCGTTTACCGGTGCTGGAGGGCAGCGTCAGGGACGATTTCAACAGGCCGATTCGGGGACACTATTTTTAGACGAAATTGGCGACATGCCAGCTGAAACCCAAACGCGCCTACTTCGCGTGCTGGCGGACGGTGAATTTTATCGCGTGGGTGGCCATACGCCCATAAAAGTAGATGTGCGTATTATCGCAGCTACCCACCAAAACCTGGAGAATCTTGTAGAACAAAATCGTTTTCGCGAGGACTTGTTTCACCGCCTGAACGTTATTCGTATTCATTTACCGAATCTTTCAAAGCGACGCGAAGATATTGCAAAATTATCTCAACACTTTCTAAAAAGTGCAGCGCTCGAG
Organism: Lentisphaeria bacterium; assembly: GCA_047616325.1. GTDB lineage: Bacteria > Pseudomonadota > Gammaproteobacteria > Pseudomonadales > Cellvibrionaceae > JBLHGN01. The sequence goes on along the minus strand of JBLHGN010000048.1, from coordinate 5,145 downwards.
CTGAGTGTTGAGCCCAAATTTCTAACACGCGAAAGCGAAGCTTATTTGTCCAATCTGCCGTGGCCGGGCAACGTTCGCCAACTCGAGAACACTTGCCGATGGATAACAGTGATGGCCTCTGGGCGAGAAGTTCACGTAGCCGATTTACCGCCGGAACTGATAAATCTTAAAACCGCTGAAGCCCCCAGTGGCGACTGGGATAAGGCACTGCGCAACTGGGCCGACCAATGCTTATCCGGCGGTCAGAAAGACATTCTCGCCGAGGCCGTGCCCACCTTTGAGAAGGCTTTAATTGAAACAGCGCTTAAACACACGGCTGGTCGCAAACGCGATGCGGCAAACCTTCTCGGTTGGGGGCGCAACACCTTGACACGCAAGCTGAAAGAATTAGGAATGAGCATCTCCGACGACAATGGTGACGACGAATAGGCGCAAAATAAGACTTTGTGGATCGTAAGATCCACAAAGTCACTAAACGTGTAATCGTGGACGAAAACCAGCTACCGACTCAACGGTAACTGTTGACTGTTGTAACTTAGTAACAAACGCGCCTCGGCACGTCAAAATACACTTCCCTGCGGTTACGACGCTCTACTCGAAAACACTCGCCATAGCGCTTGCTGGCGTAGAAATATGGCCTACCAGAATAGTGGTGCACATGGCCTCGGGCATAGTGATTAGGGCAGTATTCAAAGCTGTTAAACGCATTACTTACCATGCAGCCTAACAAAAGCCCGCCAACAAAGTATTCGGCCTTATTCGAATCGCGGTGATGTCCGTTATGGGAGTTAGATCGGCCGCCGTCATACCTACGCGACTGTGATGGGCGATGATTATCGTGGTGCGACTTCCTGTAATCATTCTGCGATCGCTTCCGTCGGTGATGTTGACGTTTATCTGCTCGCAGCTCTTGTCTGTGCTCTTGTCTGTGCTCTTGCCTTTGATTATTTGCCTTGCGTTTCTGTAATGTATTGCCCGCATCTTTGGCCTCGGCCAAGGTGGCGCTAGACGCTATTAAAAGTCCTGCTATCACTACCAGAATCGGTTTCATCTTACACGCCCCGTTTATGAGTTCGAGGCCAGTGTATAATTTCGCGTCTGAATCAAAGCTGAATCGAATTTGTGTGCAATTTCCTGGCATGAACCGGCCTGCACTGTGTAAGATGTCTTTCATCTGGATGAGGCATTTTTAAAAAGAGCGGGAAATAGTTTTAAACTAAACTTTTTCACCAGAACTGCTGTCCTAAACTACGACAAGTATTTCACTCCATTTTCCCCGACACAATGCTGAACAGCGTTAAGCTCTAGGCGTAAGAACAACGTTAAGTTCTAAATATAGGAAATAGCTGCATGACTATCTCGAGCATTCGCTTAAATATTTTTATCCTTTTGACGCTTCTCATTTTTAGCGCAAATAGCTTGGCGGCTAAAGCAAAAGAAGTAAGAACAATAGAAGGCATAAGCGAATACAGTCTGAACAACGGCTTGCAAATACTACTTTTCCCCGATGACAGCAAAGACACAACAACCGTTAATGTCACTTATCGCGTCGGCTCAAAACACGAGAATTACGGCGAGACCGGCATGGCCCACTTACTTGAACACCTTCTATTCAAGGGCACGCCTAAACACCCGAATATTACCAAAGAGCTGACCGACCACGGCGCCGACGCCAACGGCACCACGTGGCTGGAACGCACCAACTATTACGAAACATTCAAGGCCACAGAGGACAATTTAAAATGGGCGCTGGAGCTGGAGTCCGACCGTATGGTGAACTCCTTTATCGCTCAAAAAGATTTGGACAGCGAGATGACGGTGGTTCTCAATGAATTTGAAATGGGCGAAAACTCTCCGGCTAATATCCTGCTGCAGCGAGTTTATGCGACGGCCTTCGATTGGCACAACTATTCCAACTCGACGATTGGCGCAAAATCTGACATTGAAAACGTTAAAATAAAAAACCTGAAAGGGTTTTACCAAAAATATTACCAACCCGACAATGCCACGCTTATTGTCGCTGGAAAATTCAACAAACAAAAAACACTAAAAATAATTGGCAAAACATTTGGCAAAATCAAACAACCCTCCCGCACCCTGCCACATCTTTACACCGAAGACCCTGTGCAAGATGGCGAGCGCAGCGTAACCCTACGGCGAGTGGGCAGTGAACAAGGTGTTTCAGCGGCCTACCACATTCCCTCGGGGGCTCACCAAGACTTTGCGGCGATAGGTGTGCTATCGGTTATTCTAGGTGATACACCCTCTGGACGCATGCATAAAAGTCTGGTGGATGAGAAATTGGCAACACTCACCTGGGCCTGGTCAAACCAACAAAAGGATGCCAGCCTGCTGTATTTTAATGTTTCCGCCGACACCGATACCGATCTTGAAAAAAGTGCCACCGTATTACTAAATACTGTAGAAAATATAGCAGAAAGACCCATTACCGAAAGTGAACTGGAACGCGCAAAACGAAAAATTTTGACCCAAATTGAATTGGCATTTAATTCATCGCAAGACATTTCAATTCAACTCAGCGAGTGGATAGGCATAGGCGATTGGCGTATGTTATTTATTCACCGGGACAGAATCGCCGCCGTCACACTCGACGATGTAAAACGCGTGGCAGAACATTATTTAGTCAGCTCCAACCGCACACTAGGTAAGTTTATTCCCACCGATAAACCTGTACGCGCCGAGATAGCCGAGTCTGCACCCGTTAACGAGATTGTAGAAGGCTACACAGGCCACAAAAAAATCGCGCAGGGCGAAATATTTGAAGCCAATTTGGAAAATATTTCCGCAAGAGAAATTCGCACCAGCCACAAGGGAATAAATATTGCCTCTCTGCCTATTAAAACGCGCGGTGAATCGGTGTTTATCGATATGCGCCTCGGCATTGGCAACCAAACCACTTTGGCAAACAAAACCTCTGTTGCCGAACTAACATCGGCCATGCTACTGCGTGGCATTAGTCGGCTGGATAGAGACGAGCTACAGGACGAGTTTGATCGCCTAAAAGCACAGGGAAATATAGGCGGCGCCGTTCAGTCCGTAGTGGCAGCCTATGAAACTACCCACGAAAATTTGCCCAAGGTTATTGCACTTATTCACGAAGTACTAACCACGCCCACGTTTAGTAAAAAAGAATTTGAATTACTTAAAGCGCAGCGGCTTGCACAATTAGAAGCCAACATAACCAATCCACAGGCACTTGCATTTAGTACCTACGCGGCTCAATTTAACACCTACCCCAAGGGACACGTTCACTACGCGAAAAGCATACAAGAAGATATTGACGCCGTGAAAAATGTCCAGCTTAGTGATGTGCTCGCGTTTTACAATAATCAATACGGCGCCGACAACATGCAGGTGGGTATTGCAGGTGACTTTGACGAAGCCGCTATAAAGCAGAAAATAATCGCCCTCTTTGACGGATGGAAAAATAGGCTTCCATTCAAACGCATACCTAGAATCTATGCAAAAGCCAAAAAAACCAAGATAAGCATTGAGACGCCAGACAAGAAGAATTCGGTATTTGTAGCTGGTATTAATTTCGAAATGACTCGCACAAATGAAGAGGCGGCGGCCTTAGAAGTGGTCGCTCACATATTGGGCGGCGGATTTATCAATTCGCGCCTTGCAACCCGTATACGCCAAAAAGAAGGCCTAAGCTACGGAGTTGGGGCCGTGGTGAGACTGCTCAACATCGACACCAACGGGCGTTTTATTGCTTACGCCATAAGTGCACCGGAAAACACTAACAAAGTTGAGCAAGCCTTTATTGAAGAAATGCAGCGCGCAATAGAAGATGGCTTCACCGAAGAAGAATTGTCGTCGGCAAAAGATAGCATATTGGATAGCGCAAAAGTGGCGTACAGCAACAATCAAAACCTGGCTAGAATTCTGCGTGATATCTATCGCGATGGCCGCAGTATAGACGATGAAAAGCTAATAGAAGAAAGTGTGCGCGCTTTAACACTCGATGACATTAACCGCGTCATGCGCAAGTATCTCGATCCGGCCAATATGACCGTAGTTTCCGCCGGGGACTTTGCCGCGCTTTCGCCTTAAATTTTTTCGACTCAATCTCGGTGGTTTCCCAATGTCGATGGCAAAAGGACAAATAGACAGTGCTTACATTTAGCATACTTAAATCCAGGACAAGCACGTCTTGGCTCACCACTATCGGATTGACCTTGGCGACTTTGTCGATGTTTAGTCAGGCACAATTACTGGTAAAGCAAGAAGAAGCTGAGGGGCGTTCCTTGCCTGGTGTGCAAATATGGGCCGCTACGAACTGTGCAGGGCAGATCTCAGCGAAATGCAAACGCTCAAAGGCAGCAAGGTCATTTACTCTTCCTTAAACACCCTCAGTAATGGCTTTCGGTGTTTAAACAACTCCAATGATATTCAGCAGTGTGTAAACCAACAAAGTGAAGCGCAAGAAAAAGTGAGACGCACTTTTCTACAATACAAAGAAAGCAATGCACAAAATGCGGTAAAAACGATTGAATACTGCAGCCCCCTCAACATGCGTAGATTTACCAACCTTGAGCTGCGAGACATGTTGAATGACTACGGAATTCCCTATCACGATGAACCTAAGATGTTGGCGTGCGTGAAAGATTATTGGCCGGTAATTTTTCCCGCCAATACCGCCTAAGCAAAACAATGTGTATTTTATGCCCGGTCTTATCCGGCGCTTACAAATGCAAGTGCAACAGGTAGACGCGCCGGCCGCCATGCGGGAGATAACCCGCCAACAAAACTAATTACAAGCGCCAGTACAATTCCATTAATAAACGCATCCGTAGACATTTCAAACGAAAATACCACTTGCGTAAATGTGCCCCCTCCTAGCGTAGATGTTGCGAGCCCATCAAACAGTCAATAAGCGGCAAGGGTTCCTAAAATACCGCCGACAAAAGCTAGCGCCATCGCTTCTACTAAAGTTCCAAAAAATGCCGAGCCATTGCTAAAACCAACATCAGTGTTCCCCAATTTGATGCGGACGTGATACTAGTCGAGCTACAAGCGCACTCATAATCCAGACAAAAGACTTACCGGTTAGTATTGCATCTTGCACCGCTCGAATTGTGTATGAGCTTATACGCACTATCCTTGCCTCAAAAAATAACG
>JBLHGN010000047.1:0-17415 GCA_047616325.1 Lentisphaeria bacterium | reverse complement strand
CGAGCAGCGCAATGGACCTAAAGCCTTTGACAAAAATAGACAGCCCGAACAACATAATGATGGGCGCCAATACCGGCTCTTTGTACATATTCGCAATAGGGTAGGCGATAATCAGGGCAAACAGAAAAATAACTGTTGTTTTGAGAATTTGCAGAGTCCACGCTGTGCCCATAAACTCAGGATCTTCAGTGCGATTGCTTTTTATCACTCCCGGCCGCAAGCCAATATCAGATATCTGCCCCAAACCCACCATTACCGCTGTCGCGAGAGCCATTATTCCAAATAATTCAGGGTATAGAATTCGAGTAAGAATGAGGTTGCCGATAAGGCGAATGCCTTGCTGACCGCCATTGCCCAGAAAAACCCAGAAAAAACTATGAATAATCTTTATGGACAGAAGATGCTGAACCCGTTGAGAGATTCGAGCGAGGATGGATGATATTCGCATTAGTTAAAAGGGTTCCTCTTTAGTATCAATTATGGATGATGCACTGTGCGCCCAGATGGAGGCCAATCTATAGCACAGACAGTTTGGCGTGTTATAGACAGCACTATGTACAGCTGTCATTAAACACCGCAAGAACGCTTACAAATTTTACACACCAGCTGGAAACAATAAGAGGGAAGTGAAATAACCTAGCGTATCGACAGATGCCTAGAGTCGAGTTACATCGCACTATAGTGATGTGGATTGTACTCCATGCTGAAGCACAAATCATGCAAGGATTATTTTTTTGGTGGCCTTCATCGAAAAGCCAAAGCAGGTATAATTTAGCGACTTACACTATAGTGCCACGTATTATTCACATTTTGGCATACTGAAAAAACATCAATCAACACATAGGAGGGCATTATGTTTAAAGATAAAGTCGTTGTAATCACCGGCGCCGGCAGTGGATTAGGCCGGGAATTGGCCAAAGCATTTTGCCGCGAAGGGGCAACCGTCGTTGGTCTAGGACGCTCGGCCGACAGCCTTGCGAAAACAAAAGCCGCTATGGATAATGGGCTGTTTCATAGCTATTCCGTTGACATAACCCAAGATGAGGAACTTAATGATGCTGTCGCGAAGATCATTTCCGACCACGGCCGAATAGATGTGCTTTTTAATAATGCTGCGGTATACCCAAAAATAAACTTTTTGGATGAATCGGCTAGTCAGTTTGCAAGCGCCCTAGCGTCCAACCTAAACAGTGTCGCCTTTTGCTGTAAAGCTATATTGCCACACATGCTCAAACAGAACTTTGGGCGCATTTACAACGTAGGTAGCTGGGCGGATATAGCACCTATTGTAAACAGTGCCGTTTATTCGTGCACTAAGGGTGGCTTGCACGCACTAACCAAGGCCATGGCAAAAGATATAGCGCAGCAGGACAAAAATGTAGAAGTGCATGAGTGGATTCCGGGCCACATGAACACTCAAATGAGTGAATACACGGGTATGGATCCCCGCGTCCCTGCGGCTTGGGCGGTTGCCATGGTAAGTCGAACAAATACCTCAAAAAACCACATTTTTGATGGCGACAGTATTTGGTTACCCCCAAGGTCGCTCAAACAAAAGTTAAAGGCAAAGCTGCTTTTCTGGAAATAGATCAAATTAAACCACGCTTTTTGAAATGCTACTACCTAGCGAAGAATGCTTTACCGGACTGCACATTTCTCAATGTAAGCCACCAGGACGGACTGCACCAACCAGCTTTAAAACTGCAGCTTAACGCCAAGAGACTGACTTTAACGAATCCATAAATTTAGCAAATTTATAGCTGGCGTTGAACGAAGGGATATTAAAAATAATGCATACCCTCGTGCGCGCCAATTTATTTTTAACTTCCGACTAGTAACGTCGCACTCTGCGGAAATTCAGGAGCGCCAGCGAGTAAATTTTCCGTAGCGGCGCCTTGTTGAACAAAGCCGCTTCGTGGCAAGAAAAACAACGTACTCGGAGAACGGCACGCTTATCGAAAAATTGAAGCACTGTAACATTCCCTGAATTCAACTCGCTACAACAATTCAATAGAATTTACGATAATCATCATAGCCTTCTATCAATCAAAAAATGCAGGCCTGCACTAATCCTTTGACACTAAAACCACAGGTTAAAATTAATGCTATTATTCATGCTGTAAACGTAATTTTGCGTTCCGCTATGCCCCGGAGTCATTCATTTAAGCCTACAGAGAATAACCTAATGCGTTTATATAAAAACTCAGTATTTGAAAAAAACTCTCTCAATAATTTATTTCCCTATTACAATATTCGCGCCAACGACAACAACGGGCTTGCCCAACAAGTCGAACAATTGGCGGCTCCGCGATGCTACGCGCCATTTGTTCTTATACATTATACACTACTACTTTTTCAAGTAAGGTGACTCAAATCTTGATAGCACATTTTAGTGGTATCAACTAACATCTACATTTTAAAAAACGACTAACAAATCACTTCGTTCTTGGCCGAATTTTCTTAATCTATCCTTTATATCATTCGAGAATATATTTTCTTCAACACACAGCCATCGAAGTTGTTTAGCGTTTGTTGCCCATCTAATTAATGCCTCTCCACCTTTGTCACCAATACCAGATTGGACAAGCCCTATCTCTGTAATCGTTTGGGGTAGATTTTTGACTAAAATCAAAACTCCCTCATCTCCTATATTTGAATTATAACTCATACTGAAGGATTGCAACAAAGGGCCTCCATTTTCATGCACGGTCTTTATTGCTTCAGCTATTGATTTTATCTGATTATAGTTTAAATCGGCATTACGCAAGTGCAAGTCATAGCTTGATTCACTATTTTTCAAAGATAAAAGAGTTTCTGCTACTTTGTAACTGACTGGATTGTTAATTGATCTTAAAACAATAATTAATGGTTTAATAGTCGCCCCTTCTTTTACTGAAAATGAATTATTTGCAAATACTTGTATTGCAATTGAAAAACTAAACACACAAACCGAAGCTGCTTTAAATAATGTTTTTATAGACGCTCTTTTCATAATTCACCATCTCGCAGTTATGGTAGGAACTTCATTTACATAAAGCCCCCCATGCAGATCCGGACGTGCGGTTTTCCCGCATCCGGCTCCTCGGCCGTACTCGCTCTCGCAGTGCATAGCATCCATCATTACATCCATACCCGTTTATCCGTTTGTCTTTGTTTGCACTGAGGAAACGCAAGCGATCGGTATTTAATAAGCCGTTTTAGATTGGCCCACGTGATACTTTTCCTTCCGCTACGTCGATTTAACCATTTGTACAGCAATTTTACTACGTGATCGTATACCGAGTACAGGCTATAGAAGTTTCCGACTGCACCAAAATAATTATAGTGCCTCGCAGCTTCACTGTCAGTAAACCCATCAGTTCCGACGTTTTCATATGCCGAAACTTTTTGACAAACTCACTGTAGGTTGCTTTCGTAGTGTGTAACTTTTTCCTGGCTGTTTGACGAAACAATCGCACTTCCCCACCCTTGTCCTTGCCCCAATAGAAGTCAAAACTTAGGAAGGTGAATGCGTTCTCCATCGTTGGATTAAAACGACTGAAGCGAATGCATTTTGTTTTCTCTTCGGCCACCTCAAGGTTATACTTCTTCAACCTCTTTGGCAAAACCTCGTAGAACTTCTCTGCGTCGCTTTTGTACTGAAAACCACAGGAAAAATCATCTGCGTACCGACAGATAAATACATCGCCGTCGCATCGTGGCTTTACTTCTTTTTCAAACCACTCATCGATAACGTTGTGAAGATAGATATTGGCCAGCTTTCTTTTAATAAAAAAGGGTGAGATACCTCCCCCTTGCGGGGTTCCCTCTTCAGGCACCACAACGTCACAATATTCTTCTAATATACCGGCTTTCAGCCACTTGGATATCAAACGTAAAAATCGTTTGTCGTCCACGCGTTTTGCAATAAATTCAAGTAAGACATCATGATCAATATGATTGAAAAATCCTTTTATATCAGCCTCTACGATATATTTAATACGCCCAAACTGGAGCCTGACCGCAAGGTCATCAGCAGCTCGACGTGCATCGCGGTTGGGGCGATAGCCATAACTAAAGTCATAGAAATCTTACTCGTATATTGCTCCCAACAAATAACTCCCTGCGGTCTGAAGAAGTTTATCCTCCAACACAGAAAGCCATAAGGGCCTCGTTTTTCCAGGTGCTTTGGGTATGTGTTTCATTTTCACCAGTCTCGCTTTGTAGCTCTGTCTTTTTAATCGTTCAATTAAGTCGTCAGTGTTGCTATCAAAATATTTTTGATAGTCCTAGTAGGTGACTTTATCCACCCCAGGTGCTGCCTTCTTGTTCATCCGACCAAATGCGTGCGCTAGATGTTCTTTATCCAGACAACGCGACAAATCACGAAAGCGATGCTCCGGTTCTTGCTTTGCTTTCTTGGCTATTCCTCGCAGTGAGGGAAGCTCATAGTACTACCAATCTTCAGCGTCGGGTATGAGTGACCTTTGCAAGCTACGTACTTCCGTCAAATCCTTCCCCATGTAGTTGGCTCTCCCAAGCTCAGAGTACTATGGTTGATCCGACTCCCATTTAACCATCGGCCACTATTCCTTTTACAGAACTCGCAGCTTTCCACACGCGTCATAATTACTCGCAAGTTCCAGCGTAATCCCGTCTCCACAATGTTTCGTGTCTTTAGCAATTCAGCACTCGCAAATAATGTCGTGTGGGGTGTAAATGGGTATCTCAAGTTCTCAAATGCATCTCTATGTACATGCCACAACCTTTTGACTCCGGAGGCCCTCCACATTCTTACCAATTCGGATGCTTCTGTGTTGACTTCGGCGGGCGTTAAACCCCTCGTCGACCTCAACACACTGTTTAAAGCTGCATTGCTATGCCAGTTCTTAGGGTCTGCGTGACCCCTACGGCCTATACATTTCTCTGTGTATGCTTCACTTGTTTTGTTCGAGCTCGAAGACTCTTTCCGCCACAAGCGCAACACTCGATACGGGTGGTTGGTTAAACCTTTCCCGGCAGGGACTTGCAGCCTGCAGACGCATCAAGATTAAACTTGACGCTCTAACGCCCAGCTAAGCAGCCGGAACAGAGTTGATTGTTTTGTGCTAGCGTAGCGGAAAAGCACAAGTGCGAGCAACGCAGTGGAGGCCTGATTGAGCTGCTTGTTAGCACTTGACGCAAATGTATATGATGGCAATATACAGCCATGATTGATTGGAACCTAATACCTGGCTTTGACTGGGACTCTGGAAACGAGCGAAAAAGCGCTGAAAAACATATAGTTAGCCGATTTGAGACCGAGCAAGTGTTTTTTAACCAGCCTTTGCTGGTACTAGAGGATACAAAGCACAGCACTAACGAGGCCCGATACCATGCGCTGGGTAAGACAGACACAGGAAGACTGTTACACACCACCTGTACTTTGCGCTTAGGCAATACACTTGTCCGTGTTATCTTCGCTCGGGACATGCACAGAAAAGAGAGGAAAGCTTATGACCAAAACTAAATCCGTACCCCAATTTAAAAGTGAAACCGAAGAGCGCGAGTTTTGGGAAAACAACGACTCTAGCGATTTTGTTGACTGGGGTAAGGCCAAGCGAGCAGCTTGCCAAACTTAAAACCATCAACAAAAACTATTTCGCTTAGGCTCCCAGAGGGCTTGCTAGATAGCATTAAAATTGAAGCACACAAAAGAGATATGCCATATCAATCCCTCATAAAGTCTTGGCTAACGGATGACGTGAAACAATGCCGAAATGCCTGACCGTGTGCTAACGCCAAGCTCACGTGCCACCGGAGCGGAGCGTTTTTTTGTGTAAAATAAGCGAAGCGTTACATGAAAGAATCCGTAGTTTCGGTGGCAAATGGAGCGCTTTGTTGGCTCTCGCCCGGAGGACTAATTTAAGTCCACTGCATATTTTTTTAATAATTCCATTGGCACAATTTCTAATGCCTTTATATGAGTTCTTTGTAGATGAACTCTAGGTGCCATATCGCTTTCCACGGACTCCAACCATCGAGCTGCGCATAAACACCAGCTGTCTCCAGGCTTTAACCCCTTAAAATCAAATTCTGGCATTGGAGTAGACAAATCATTACCTTTAAACCTGGAATATTCAAGAAATTTCTGAGACGTTTCTACGCAGACAGTATGCGAACCAACATCATCATCACAAGTATTACATTTTCCATCTCGGTAAAATCCAGTAATGGGATTATCACCACATAACTCTAACTCTTCACCGAAGACATTAATCGACTTATCTATTTCCACTACTTTCTACCTTAGTGTTAAATTATTATGAGACCGGGTAGGTCGGGGCCTTACGGCCCGCCCCCCCCCCTAAGAAACGTACGTGATAGTTTCCCATCATACGGCTCAAGCCCTTCAAAGGCCGATATTGCACGACCCGCCCATTGATGTTCAACATAGTTTAACCTCATGCTACCAAGATTTTAAGGGATGTCGAGTTTATCTTCATCCGATATTTGATGGACGAGTACTTCTGTATCCTTTCCCTTCCTTCAAAGTAATCATCAAATGCTGGATCGTAAGGGTTCGCATCCGCACGCACCTTAATGTGATAGCGAATCGGAACTAGCCGTAAAGTATTCAGAACTATATTCAACGCGGCCCTTTAGACGCCTGTAGTAGCGCTTCAATATCCCGGCCCACGTTTTCGAACGATGCTCTCGTTTCAACCACTTCTTAACAATAAAATACATACGACTGTCGTTGTACGACATACGCTTCTTGGCCAAAACTTTACGGTAGGAGTAAGCCCAGCTCCCTATTATCTGGTTGAGCTTTAGCAACATAACATGAAAGGGTATTCCTATATGGCCTTTCATAAACTCTGTCACTTTATCCAGTAGTGCACGTGCTTTCCCATCTTCGGGTTTAATTAATAGTTTCCCGTTATACTTTCTGATATTTGTTCCCAGAAAGTTAAAACCGTCATCTATATGACTCAGCTTAGTTTTCTCATCGGACAGCACAGGTCCGCGCTCGGCGAGAAACGCTTCCACGTCAGGTTTAATCTCGTTGAGCAAGATCTCTGGGGTGGCACCGGTAATAATAAAACCATCCGCATAGCGAACGATGTTTAATTTCCGAACCTTTTTATTTCTACCCACTTTTACAAGATCTTCCAGCACGTCAAGTGTCATATTGCACAGGATCGGTGAGACTACTCCTACAACAATGTTGCAAACAATCTAGAGTATTGGCGAATCATTGATCGATCCGTCCTGGTCCCATCCTATCGTCAGCCTTATTCCTACGATTCAACATCAACCACAAGCTTCCTCAACCTGTTTGCCCCCATAGATAACGCACAACATCTATTGGTTAACAGGAGTCACGATGGCCAAAAAACGTGAGGAGTTATCGGTGAGAATCACGTATGAACCCAATCGCTTTGCAGCAACCCACTTATTGGATGCGTATGAATTACTGGCGCCCAACCCCCATTTTCAGCCCAAGAGTCCGCTTTCCTCTGACTTACAAGAGACCGAAATAGAGAATATAAATGACCATGATCAATAATGCCCTTTATGCACGAGTTTCCTCAGAAAAGCAGGCTCAAGCAAACACCATCGAAAGCCAAATTGTAGCACTTGAACGTCGTATTGCCGTTGATGGCGGGACGCTTCTTAATAACAACAAATTTGTTGATAATGGCTACAGCGGAGCTACGCTGATTCGTCCTGCTTTAGAACTGTTAAGAGATAAAGTAGCCCAAGGGCTAGTTGATCGCTTATATGTCCACTCACCCGATCGACTCTCACGAAAATACGCCTATTGCGTACTCGCGCCCATCATGAACAACCATTGGCGCGCATCGTGAACACTTTTACGCTTTCCCTCCATTGATTAGTCACTTCAGATAATCCTTCCTCTCATTGATTCCTACTACTGCTAATCTTCCCCCTTTTTAACCAAGGGGAAGATGATGCCAAGTAAGAGACTATCAATGAAAAAGTTACGAGAAATACTCCGGCTTAAGCTTAAAGCCAAGCTGTCCATGCGCGCAATTCAGAAGGTTATTAACGTCAGCCTGGGCGCAATCCAGGGCGTTATCAAGCAAGCTACGGCACTTCAATTGAGCTGGGAAAGAGTCCAGTCGTTGAATGAAAAGCAATTAACCGAACTGTTTTATCCTGCCCAAAAATCCCTACCTGCAACCTTGTACGAGCTGCCTGACTGGAGTGAAGTTCACCGTGAACTTAGTCGTAAGGGAATGACCAAACAGCTATTATGGGAAGAATATGCCGAGCAACATGCCGATGCTTGCTACAGTTATTCGCGCTACTGTCGGCTCTATAACGCTTGGGTAAAAAAGCAAAAACGTTCCATGCGTCAAGTTCACAAAGCCGGTGAAAAATGTTTTGTGGATTATGCAGGACAAACGGTACCCATTGTCAGCGAGGCAACTGGTTAATTTGTTGATTCTCAAAATTTTTTCGCCGTACTCGGTGCATCAAATTATATTTTTCCGTAAGCGACACGTAGCCAAAAACTCATCGATTGGACAGACAGCCATGTGCGCGCACTTGAGTTTTTTGAAGGCGTACCTGAATTGCTTGTTCCAGACAATTTACGCAGCGGAGTGAGACGATCGTGCCGTTATGATCCCGATTTAAATTCGGCTTATCAACAACTGGCAGAGCATTACAGTACAGTGATTATCTCAGCTCTCCCGAGAAAGCCTCAAGATAAAAGTAAAGCGGAAATCGGCGTTCAAATTGTTGAGCGTTGGATTTTATCCAGGCTACGCCACCATACATTTTTTCCTTAAATGAACTTAACCGGTGTATCCAGTCGTTGCTTGAAGAGGTCAATAACAAACCTTACCAGAAACTCAACGGTACGCGTAAAGAAGGCTTCGAATCCATCGACAAACCAGTCCTGTCATCGCCTCCTAAACACCCCTATGAATACACTGAAATCAAGTCCGTAAAAGTTAACATTGATTACCATATTCAGTTTGATAAACACTGTTATTTAGTCCCGCATCATCTTGTTGGCGAGACCATCGAAATTCACGAAAAGTCTACTATAGTAGCGTTCTATTTCTTTGGTAAGCGTGTCAGCAGTCATGCTCGAAAGTATTATCGTGGAATGACAACGGTGCCTGAACATATGCCCAGGCGGCATCAAAAACACCTTGTTAGCGCCGGTGTAAAAGCGCGGTTATTTGCCGCTGTCTAATAGACGAATCTCAATCATCGTTATTGAGGTTATTGATTTTAACTATGGTACAAGTTGAGTTATGGAGCTAACAAAGACTGCGCAAAAAGTTACGGCGCAAGAATGGGGAGCACCCCGCACTGCAGGATGAACAAATAATTGTAGTTGTGTTAATTGAGGCGACAGAAGAAGTGATAGTTTTTTGCTTTTTCATCCCGCTACTCAGTAAATCATGTAGAAGGTTATGCAGAGAACCCATATGCGTCACTTTTTCCCTTAGGCGTTCCCGGTACCGGCGCTGTCTAGCGGCGTGTTTCAGTCGCCCTTCAAAGGTCTTCTGATAACGACTAGACGCCGTGCGTCTTGCAGCTGCGCTAGCGATAGGCCAACCTCCATCACAGTAAACATTGCCTCGGTCGCATTGACGACAAATGAATACTATCGAATGGCACCTAGTGCAATTGTAGAGGCGGGCATTTTTTTCCATAATTTTAATCGGTGGTTCTCAGGCTCCACAGGGCCGCTGTGTCGCGTTTTATTATCTGACAGCTCGATAGCTGCAGGGTCTGTGGATTTGTGGAAATCTCAGCTCGCTGAGAGCGGTGGCGAAGCCATTGGCAAGCTGTTGGATAACTTTTTCGCATGCTCAAAGTTATCCACGAGCTTGCCAACAGCTTCGCCACCTTTTCCACGAACTCCACAGCTATCAATAATAATATTAAATATGAATAATAAATCGAATGCAAAATAGGTATTTTTGAAAACAGCGGCAAATAACCGCGCTTTTACACACACTTAGAGTGGACGCCGGGTCGCTTGCTAAATTGGGCACAATCCATTGGTGCAGAAGTAGTGATTTGGGTGAAGTCAGTATTGGAACAAAAAGACCATCCAGAACAAGCGTATCGCGCTTGCTTGGGACTGTTGAGCTTATCTAAATCGTATGATGACTGTAGTCTGAAAAATGCCTGCATGATAGCCAATCATAAAAAACTATATCGACTAAAACACATCAAAAATATTTTGAAAAGCAATCAAGACAAGTTGATCAGTGAAGAGAACAGATGTCCGAAGAGTAGATATCTACGATATCTTCGTTGAGGAATATGGAAACACTATTAACCTTACCTTTAACCAGAAAAACATAACCAAGTAACTCGAAACCGCCAATAGACAAGTTGCTCAGAATACAAACAAATTCACGGCCCGAATAGTCAACATCCTTCTTTACAACATAATAAGGATGACTACACGTCGTAGCCATAGGTAGAAATAAGTTTTTTTCCAACCAGCCTTTCGGAACATCAAAATTTAATGGGGGTCTGACCCCCATTTGTTAATCAGAAATCAACGACTCTGACCCCATTGATTTCAGCAGAAATCAATTAACATCTTACTTCTGTCAAAACTCTCTAAACGGCACTAGGGAAAAAGGCAAGACCTGACCCTCTATCTTTGTAGTAACTAATAACACAAAGGAATTTTCCCGAATTGCAAATATTAGCTTAGAAGACTGGATTTAAGTTAACGTTCAGCGAACCAGCGGAGGCGCGTTAGCGCCGGAGTCTGCGTTGCGCTGCTTGTTAAGCCTTTTGAGTTCAAACTTGTTTGATAACACACCAATCGCCACACAACAGATTCCACACACGGCACCTATCCCGCCGTAAGATACACCAGCCTCAAAACCAGATATTCCACCATTCATAAAAGAATATGTTATTGCTGTATATGCGCTTACCATCCCCACAGCTACGCAAATAAAACCATATTTTCGTCCTTTGCGATTAGCATCAGCAGCAGTAACCTCCTCCGCGTCTATTTTGAGATCGTTTACACCTATTTCAAACGCAGAAGCTAGTGCTTTGCTCGATTCCAATGAAGCGTTACCTTCATTTTCAATTCTTTGGACTGTACGCAAACTAAGGCCAGCGATTGAAGCAAGCTGATCCTGAGACCAAGACCTTTGGTTGCGGAGTTTTTTAATCAAATCTACACTTATCATAATATCCATTTTTTGGTTCCTCGGATGAAGGTAAATAAAACCCCATCATCTCTTAAAACCTCAAATTCGGTTGCGTCATCTGTACGTCACTAATGTGACAACCATGTGCCATTAGGGCTTAACGCTAAGCTCAATTGCGTTTTGGTTGGTGTGGAGTTTTATGTAAAATGGCAAAGCCATGCATAAAACGGAGCGCCGACCAAAACGTCAATTGAAGCGCCTTGTTAGCTTACTCATGCTTCGCGGGAAGAGGAAGTTTTTTCCCCGCTAGAAGGTTGTGGCAAATAACCCAAAAATTTACTTTTTTTACCTTCCCCAGCTTATCCGGCAAAGGATATGCACTTTCAATATGGAATCTCATCTTTCCTTGCTTTTTCCATACTCGATAAACAACTTGGTATCTGATCTCAGTGCCATCCTCTTGATCAATCTTACAGCTGCAGTAGCGGCTATAACCTCCGTGATAACAAAATTGATCCTGCAATGTCTCTACAATCAAAGGTAGGTTCTTAGATAATTTAAAGCGAGCGGCGTCAAAAACTCTCTCATCTTTTGGATAAGGGTATATTATTGCAGTATTTGGGGTTTCATTTTGCTTAATACCACGTGTAAATACATGGTGCGAAAAGGTAAAGAACAGCGTGTAGGTCTCGTTACGCGTAGGATGTCGGAAAATTTGTTTGCAGGCATCTAAATGGCTAAGATCATGCTCCACTTCATCGAAGTTAAAGCTATTCCATTGCTGCACTTCACTATCAGGTAGATTAATGAGTCTTTTGGCTGTCACTTACTAATGATTTTCCCTATGCCAGAAATAACAAAGGCTCCATCTAGGGAGCCTTCGCCAAGATATTATCTTGGATTCAGAACGTCATTACCGGGCACTGCCACGACCTCAGAGAGGTTACGCGATGTCATGCACGAAACATGTCTGCTACATCGATAAACTAAGTATACCTAAACTACCACCAACGTCAACAAGTGGGGGCCTTTCTTTCCTCCATTTATACATGACTCCTTTAGAATACCGCATATAACCAAATGGAATATGCGGTATCCGAAGGCAAGCTAACGCTGGTGTAACCTGCACCCGAAGTGGAGCTGGTTTTGCGCATATTATGGCCGTAGGCCATGCGCAAAACCAGCGTAGCTTTGGGTGTCAGGTTGACACCCTTGTTAAGTGGCCCTACAATGCTGTACATTATTACGTACAGGCGAGATGAATTATGGACGCAATTAGCTACACAGCGGCTAGGGCTAACCTAGCAAAGACTATGGAGAAGGTGTGTAACGACCATAGCCCAGTGATTATTACTCGGAAAAGCGAAAGCCCAGTGGTAATGCTGTCTTTGGATGACTACCAAGCAATGGAAGAAACTGCTTACCTTCTCCGTTCTCCAGCAAATGCTAGGCACTTGTTGGAGTCCATTGCCGAACTAGAAGCCGGAAACGGAGCTCAACATGAGCTGCACGAATGAAGCTGACATTTTCCTCAAAAGCGTGGGATGAATACCTTTATTGGCAAAAAACTGATAAAGCAGTGTTAAAGCGCATAAACTCTTTGATAAAAGACGTAATGCGCGATCCATTCGATGGCATCGGAAAACCTGAGTCTTTAAAGCATAGCCTTTCGGGCTACTGGTCTAGACGTATTACCGATGAACACCGCCTAGTTTACAAAGTCTCCGATGAAAACCTTTTAATCGCTCAGCTACGGTATCACTACGAGTACTAATCTCACTTAACGCTCGCTTCAGCCGCAGCTGGCATGGAGCGGTTTTTGTGTTATTGTTTGAGCGCAAGCGAGTAACACAAAAATCGCGCAGTACCAGCTGTCGGTCTGCAAGCGCTTGATAAATTTGAACACAAATATTCTCATGTTGCCGGCTAATTACAGTGCGTTATCATCGGTAATGGGTGTAACAATTGCACTGCCATCTTCGACCATTTCGAGGGTTCTTTTTGCACTTATAATATATTTTTCGGGAATATCTTTGGGTGACGATTTATCTACTGCAATAGTTTTCATCGTTTTCCATTCGTCAATTCTCGGGTCATCAGATTTGGCAACTCACAAGGCTACTGGTCCCCAGCCTGACATATTAAACTTTAAGTAATACGTCTTTCCTGGTTTAAGGTCACCCTTGGCCACGCCCCAAGAACCTTGAACGTAGACCATAAAAGTATGATCTCCTGGCATAGTTTTCTACTGTAGAAGCTTTCCCGGACCCAGTGTACCGATAAAATCATTACCGTCCCATACTTCTACTTTCGCTCCATCGCCCATAAAGGCACGTCTTCTAACAACATTTACATCGTCATGCCAGGATCAATTTCGCTTTCAAATTTTACCTCTTTCATTTTTCCAAGACCAGCACAACCCGAAAGCCCGAGAATTCCGACAATATAAGCAATGTTAGTAAGATATCTAAGCATTCAAAATCTCCTTCTAATTTTTAATTTAATTTGATGGATGAGCAACCTAATGCGAAGCGAATTTAACGCTGGTGTAACCTGCACCCGAAGTGGAGCTGGTTTTGCGCATATTATGGACGTAGGCCATGCGCAAAACCAGCGTAGCTTTCGGTGCCAGGTTGACACCCTTGTTAACTTTTTGCTTATATTCAACAACTTAGGGAGCATGGAAGCACACACACAATTAATATATACCATGTGATATATACCGACCGGAGAGCCCTAATGATGATAACCCAAATAGCCAAAATTTTTATGAATGGCCGAAGCCAAGCTGTACGATTACCAAAGGAGTTCAGGTTTGATTGTGACGAGGTCTACATTACAAAACAAGGTGACAAAATAATAATTTCACCATCTAAACCAACTTGGGATGATTTTTTTTTCAGGATTCAGCTTTTGACGAAAACTACCTTAAAGATCACGACCAAGTAGCTCCACAAGAACGAGACTTTTACTAATGTACATGCTTGATACCAACACTTGTATATTCGTTTTAATAAACCGTACAACTGCACTGAAAAATAAATTTAGGGCAATTAAAAATATTTGCATCTCCTCTATTACATATGGAGAATTATGCTTCGGAATTGAGAATGGCGATTCCCAACTCCGCGAAGAACGTTATGCCCAATTAGACTTATTTACTCAACGCTTGTTAATTGACCCATGGGATGAAGAAGCCGCAAGACAATATGGAACAATTAGAGCAATGCTAAAACGACAGGGAAATATTATTGGCAATAACGATTTACTTATAGCCACCCACGCACGAAGCATAAGTGCAGTTCTAGTAACTAATAACACAAAGGAATTTTCCCGAATTGCAAATATTAGCTTAGAAGACTGGATTTAAGTTAACGCCGCGCTCACCCGCGCCCGAAGCGTAGCGGCTTTTGTGTTAAAGTGTAGCGAAGCGAAAGACACAAAAGACACGGAGCTTTGGGCGTCGGAGTGCAGCGCTTTGTTATTTCTTTTCAAGACCTGCACTACACTCAACAGACGGTCGAATATACACGATATCTCGAACAAATAACCATTGGTGCGAAGCTTTTTCGCAAATAGAATACCCACTCTTTTTAAGGTAACTATTTGATGCATAGTGCAGAATATGAGGAACGGTAAAGGTTAGCACTACACCTGCAATAGCCAGCTTACTTATAATGGATGTACTTCTCTTTGTCAGTGGTTTTTGCAGCCATGTTTCTTGCACGCCCGCAAAAGCGATTGCCATAAGGCCAACACCTACACCCAATGCGTAATAAGAGCCTTTATCAAAAACGACTACAACCTCCCCCATTTCTTTAAGCAGATAAAATGCCCTATAAAAAAACCATAATAAGGCACCAAATGCGCTAAAAACAAAAATCAATGGCCCAAAAATGAGAATAAACAAAGACGGCCTTTCTCTATTCTCCATTATCGCGCGCCTAATGAAGGAGAAAGGTATTCGCGCAGCGTACGCCTGACCCAATTAATTGCGATCGCCTGCGCGGATTCTACCGCCTGATCAATTATATGGTTAACTGTTTTTCCTGCGGAATTTAGTGCCTCTATTTTCTTTTGGGCAAGATATTGTTCGGCATCAGCTCCGAGCTCATCTAGCCCTGCGATGACACGATCAGTGATTCCTAGTTTATTGTCGGCAAACTCTAACAACATAGATACACCAACGCCGACCAATATAACTGCGATTATCGGGCCTACGGCAACAGTAGTTATCCCTCCTGCCACAATAGCCGCACCTATTGATGCCGCAGTAGCTATTCCAACTTTTACAAGATCTGTGGCCAGCGTACCTACTAGATGGCTTAGGGTAGTCTGATCTGTTAAAAAATAATCTATTACTCGGTAGGCAGATAACAGTACCACAGTAAGCATTCCGCCCTGCTTAGCAGCAGTAATAGCTCCGACTTTACCGAGCCCCAGCGAAACTACTTTCGGGTTTTTGATTCCATATTTAGTTCCAGTGAGTATTGTTCTTAAGCCCGCATGCCCCTTTAGAACGATATGCGGCTTACCGCCATAATTTTTAATATATGCTCTTGCCCCTATCCCGCCTAAATCGCCTACAAGCTTGGCCATTGTTACGGCATCATCAGCGGAAGCATAGTAGCTTGCGCCAGCTCCGATTTTGCCGTTTATCTTTTGCCAAGCAGCTTTAACGCTAGGCTTATCCCCCTTGGGTGAAGACTTGATAATGGCATCCATTTCTTCAAATGAAACCACATAAACCTCATGCGTGTTCGATTGTATTTTTTGTTGTAGCTCTTTCTTTTCCTTCTTTGTAAGCATTTTGCTTTACTCCATTGGTTCAAATTGTGATGAGAAATAACGCCAAGCTCACCTGCGATTTTTGCGGAGAGCAATTGTGTAAAATGGAGGTACGCGACATACACAATTGAGCGTAGCAAAAATTGTCAGGTGGAGCTTTTTGTTATGACTTTTTTTGTATTTACTTAAAAAGAAAGCTGAATGCTAGATAGCTAGCGATTCCGTAAAGAGATAACAATGTTAAAGACATAAAAACACCTCGCATATTATCATTACCCTTAAAATAACTATAAGTGTAACCTAAGCGCGATAATGGAAAAACAAGAACCCATGCCCAAGCTGCTAATTGGCTAGGCGTTACAAAAGAATAAACAAACAAGAAAAGAATATAATAAACGATATTCTCGGTTGTATTTCTGTGTGTATTTAAACACCTTTCAATCTCGAAACTACCTTTCTCAGTAACATCTAATTTTTTATAGCCACTTGTAACCCACTCTTCGGGTGATGCGAATACTTTGTATCGATTTCGGGTTAACTCAGTCACAGTCATTATCCATGAATGATTTATAACTAAGAATATAGCTGCGCATGATATTAAGCCGAGTAATTCTTTCGATGGGTTAGATAATTGAATAGGCTCTATTCCAAACATGAGATTCAAAGCTATAGCTAGCACTAAGACCCCAAAAGGGTATGCTTTTATCATCCAATAAGAATTTTTTTGAGCAACTTCTTCAGGTTTCATAATGATCCTTTGTAGTCATAACGTTCAGCGAACCAGCGGAGGCGCGTTAGCGCCGGAGTCTGCGTTGCGCTGCTTGTTAAGCCCTTTGAGTTCAAACTTGTTTGATAACACACCAATCGCCACACAACAGATTCCACACACGCCACCTATCCCGCCGTAAGATACACCAGCCTCAAAACCAGATATTCCACCATTCATAAAAGAATATGTTATTGCTGTATATGCGCTTACCATCCCCACAGCTACGCCAATAAAACCATATTTTCGTCCTTTGCGATTAGCATCAGCAGCAGCAGCAACCTCCTCCGCGTCTATTTTGAGATCGTTTACACCTATTTCAAACGCAGAAGCTAGTGCTTTGCTCGATTCCAATGAAGCGTTACCTTCATTTTCAATTCTTTGGACTGTACGCAAACTAAGGCCAGCGATTGAAGCAAGCTGATCCTGAGACCAAGACCTTTGGTTGCGGAGTTTTTTAATCAAATCTACACTTATCATAATATCCATTTTTTGGTTCCTCGGATGAAGGTAAATAAAACCCCATCATCTCTTAAAACCTCAAATTCGGTTGCGTCATCTGTACGTCACTAATGTGACAACCATGTGCCATTAGGGCTTAACGTCAGACATCAGCGGAATTTCACAGCATGGTTTTGCAGGCGTAAAATGGAGCACAGCGACATACGCCTGCAAAACCACGCTGTGAAATGTCCGTTGTATGTTTTTGTTAGGCACGTTCAA
>JBLHGN010000046.1:0-17560 GCA_047616325.1 Lentisphaeria bacterium | reverse complement strand
GACTAAGGTACAGCAAAAAATATCGGGATGCTTCAGATCTAAGATGGGGGCAGATATCTACTGTCGTATTCGTAGTTATTTGTCGACATGCGGGAAGCATAACGTGGGCGTAGGCGAGGCTTTGGAATGTCTATTTGCTGGCGAATGGCCTGATTTTATTCAGGAAAAGTTGAACGAACTAAGCTAATTCTCTGAATAGTTACGTTATTTTTTCCTCTATTTATTTTGTACTAATACGAAACCCTTTTACCTTAACAATGTTGCTTTTACGCCCAACAATATAGAAAAAGCCATTGCTATCCTGATAGCCGAGATCACCCGTGTGATAACACCCGTTTTCTAATGCCTGTGCAGTACGGCTTTCATCCTTCCAGTAATCCATCATTAGATTTGAACCCCGCGCGACGATCTCTCCTCCATCTCCTGCGAGAAGTACCTTGTTCGTTTCATCAGCGATATTAAGCTCTACATCGTCTACGGCGCGTCCAATTGAGCCACTTTTTGACTCTAGGTACTCAGGTGGCAAATAGCTGAGCCGTGGCGCCGCCTCCGTAGCACCGTACATCACCCACAATTTCGCTGGCGCAAACACTTTGGTCACCTCTTTCTGTACAGTTACAGCCATTGCGCCACCGGCTTGGGTCACCATGCGCAAGTGTGGCAATTGCACATCACGAATATTTGAACGACTGAGCAGTATGGCGTAAGTGGATGGAACGCCGGAAAAATTCGTTACCTCGGTCTCCGCCATTATTTCGATCGCTTTGTTGGGAAATGTAAAACCGTTATCGATCACAACACTGCCGGCGACGAGAAAGTGAGTAAGCAAAAGCGACTTCTCGTAGACGTAATAAAACGGGAGAATCACCATCGCTCGATCTACTTCATTCAGCTCCAAATACGCGACGATAGAGTGCATGTTGGTTACGATATTAAGATGCGACAACATTACGCCTTTAGGTTTGCTGGTACTGCTAGAGGTGTAAATAATTTCCGCAAGATCCAGGTTTATGCGGCGATGGAGGTTCATTGTTTTATCAAAGGACGTAGCTTGCTGCCAAGTAGCCTCTTTAGTCACACCAAAGTTGAGTTGGTCAAGTTCTTTTAATACCAACTCTACGTTAGAGCCATGTAGACCGGATTTTTCTAGAAGCCGCTTTTTCCGTTTATCGACAATCAACATATGTGCTTCGTATTCGTCGATCAAACAACGCAAATCTTCAGGCGTGAATTCTGAATTTAAGTCTACCACTACGCCACAGGCTAACAAAACAAAACAAAACAAAACAAAACAAAACAAAACAGAAAATAAAATGCCACGTAATCCATGCTGTTTTTTATAAGCAATACGACGCGCGCACGGGGCTGGAGCTGCATAGCACTTAAGAAGTTTGCTGCACTGTACGCACGTTGATAAATGTTGTTGTAGCTGTACCATTTTCCCTCGAACCACAGGGCCGCTTTATGTGGGTGAGTAAATGATGAATCAACATATAGATCTTCCCGTATTACTGGACGGAAAAGAAAAGAGCCAAATCTGGAAATAAGGTGGGCGAGCCTTCCTAGTCAATGTTGACAACACACAGCAAGTGCCCAGCTAATCAGTCGGAGTTTGAACCCTCAGCGTGACATACAAAATAATGGGAGTTTTTGTCCCCCATCAGACAACAAGGGGCGTTTTTTATAAGCGTTCCCCTACAAAATATGTTCATGTGTTCGCTGAATCAATGGGATAGTGACCATGTAAAAAACGGTGTTGATAGTTTTTTTGTTCTAAAAAGCGGGCTTACTTGAGAGCGGTTGGCCGTGCCGTTTATTAAATCATGTTAATTATTTTTAACATGTATATTGATGAGATGACTGTTGGGCTGGAATGAACTTTGATTGCACAACAATGGACCTGAACTACATTCACTTATATGTAGTGGTTTAAATAAGCGCGGCGTTACAGGTAAGCCGTTAGTGGAAATACAAAATTTTTAATGGCGCTAAGACAGGTTGTGGTTGTATTGCTAGGGAAGCTTTGTTTAGGGTGGTTGGTGTAGGGAGCGCATAAAAAAACTAATCCTGCCCGCCTAAATTCTGAGCCTTCGTGTTAGTGCTAAGATACTGAGAAGCATGCGTAAGCTTAAGCTCGAAAACACTTAAACTGTAAACATATTACTATTAGAGACCAATATTAAAAACGTGCGCCCACCTAATGAGAGTTGAATTGTATTAAGCGGGCGCATTATGTACTGGCAACCCCGTTAAGGTTCGTGCGCTGTAGCACGTGACCTCAATCTTTGACTGGAGAGCAAACCGAATAAGAATGTCAGCATAAGCACACTATTTGATCCGCCGCCTGAACTGGAGTTGCTGGTCAGAGTTGCGGTGGGTGTCTCTACTGGAGTGGGCGTGGGTTCAATATATATGCAGCCAGTGCTGTCGACGGTTTCGCCGTCTGGGTTGCCAGGGCATAAATCATTGGAGTTGGATACACCGTCGCCATCGTCGTCTACGGCAAGAGGGGTGCTCTCACCACATGATGTGGCGCTGTTGGCATCGGTAGCTTTACAATGGCTTACGTAATCCACTTCCATGGTGGCTAGCGTTAGATCACCATCAACAGGGCCACCTAAGTTCCCCCCGATGGCAACATTTAACAGTACAAACATGGCTTCTTTATACTGGGGGCAGGAGGTGATGCTAGTTGTTACGACAGTCGTGTCATCAACAAAAAATCTGATATTGTTCTCATCCCACTCAAGGCCATAGTTGTGCCAGTCCAACACATCTGCGGCGCCACCGGGGTAACCATAGAGAACTGGGGTTTGATTGGGGCAGCCACCACCGCTATTGAAAAAATTAGTAATGTAGGTATTGCCCTGATTAGAAAACCACTCCCACACATCTATTTCGCCAGCACCGGCACTGGGCCAGTTAACGTTGTCATCGTCGCTGCCAATAGGCTGTTGGTTAATACGATTTTCGAGCATCCAAAATGCTGGCCAGGTGCCGCCGTCCAAGTTATCAAAACGAATGCGTGCCTCGATTCTTCCATATAAAAACTCTGCTTTATCCTTGCTATTTAGGCGACCCGAGGTCCAGCTTTTCGACGCCCCCCCTAGACCGGGGCAGCCGACTGACATTTTGCGGGCAATGATTTTCAGCGTTCCATCCGATACATCGTAGTTTTTATCTGAACTGGTGTCATCGTCGGTATAGCACTGAATTTCACCATTAAAGTTTGCTTGGGTCTGCGCTGTCCACTTGCTCCAGTCTACGCCAGTGCCGTCGAAGGTGTCTTGCCAGTGAATTTCCCACCCCGCCCAGGTGGCTTGTGACATTGTTAAACTGACAAAACTGCACACGGCTATAATGCGTTTTGTTATTCGCCCGGTTTTATTTCGACTCATGAATAGGCCTTGTCGCACGGTGCTTAGTTTCATTGTTTACCTCGTGTAGCGTTTATATCGATTACGCGGGATCAGAAATGTAGCTTTGTCTGGTTCAAGCAATTTTTATAGAACTAAGGTGATTCTGTACTGTTTTGTCTCGCCAAAAGACCTTGCTCGTGTTGTTGGGTCTTGCCGACGACTTTTGGGCGCACATACTCCTGGGGCTTGTGTTATCTGGCCTTGTTTGACTATAGCTCTTGATGGCTGTTGTAGCCGGGTTCGGCTATTTGCAATTGGTATAACTGCGATGCGTTTAATGCTTGTCTGTTTGATGTGGATATTTAATGGACGCACCTGGTGGCTGGTTCCGTACCTTAAGTGGCGCATTGCTCATGTTCATGCATTTTCAACAAATTTATGAAGACAAGAGCAGAGGCAGGCGCTGGAATTGCTCCGAGGCGATGTACAATCGTAAATTTAAGCGCCGCTCTGCCTCGTAAAAATCCGCTATACTGCCCGGCTAACGTCTCAGAGTCTGCCTGAAAAGCGCCTGATTCCCATTTGAATCTGTTTTGGATTACATTCCCATGCCAAAAACCGCCCGTCACTTAATGTCCTATCCCCTGTACTGGGCGGAGTGCTTTGGCGTTGCGCCTTTTTTACCTACTTCACGCGAGGATATGGATGCGCTGGGCTGGGACAGTTGCGACATAATTATTGTGACCGGCGATGCCTATGTGGATCACCCAAGTTTTGGCATGGCCGTTATGGGGCGGCTGCTGGAAGCGCAAGGGTTTAGAGTGGGCATTATCGCTCAGCCCGACTGGAGGTCCGCCGAGCCATTTAAAGTGCTTGGCAAGCCGAATCTGTATTTTGGTGTGACGGCAGGGAATATGGATTCACTGATCAACCGCTACACCGCCGACCTTCGCATTCGCCACGACGACGCCTATTCTCCCCGCGGTGAAGGCGGCAAGCGCCCCAATCGGGCGGTTATTGTGTACTCTCAGCGCTGCAAAGAAGCGTGGTCAGATGCGCCGGTGGTGATTGGGGGTATTGAGGCTAGCCTGCGTCGCATTGCCCAATACGATTATTGGAGTAACGAGGTGAGACGTTCTGTGTTGATTGATTCTACCGCAGACATATTGCTCTATGGCAACGCAGAGCGAGCCATCGTTGAGCTTAGCCACCGCTTGGCGGCGGGTAAGTCCGTTGAAAGTATTACCGATATTCGCGGCACCACTATTATCCGCAGCGGCGTACCGGGCGGCTACACCGAGCTGGATTCAACCCGCATCGACTGGCCGGGCCGCATCGATCATATGCCCAGCCCCTATGAATATATTGCCGAACAGGCGTGCGAAACGGGTGAGAGTGCCGTCACCGAAGGTGCTGACGAGGTTCAAGTGGTTCGTGTGGTGCCTTTGCCTTTGCGCCGCCAAGAAAAATCGCTAAATCCAGACACCACCTGTATTCGTCTGCCCTCCTTTGAGAAGGTGTCGAAAGATTCGGCGCTCTATGCGCACGCATCCCGCGTTCTGCATCAGGAGTCAAATCCCCACAATGCGCGCGCGCTGGTGCAGAAACACGGCAATCGTGAGGTGTGGATGAATCCGCCGCCTATTCCGCTGGAAACCGATGAAATGGATGCTGTATTCGGGCTGCCCTATGCGCGCATTCCCCATCCTGGCTACAACGGTGAACACATACCCGCTTACGACATGATTAAAACCTCGGTGAATATCATGCGCGGTTGTTTTGGCGGCTGTACATTTTGCTCCATTACCGAACACGAAGGTCGTATCATTCAAAGTCGCTCGGAAGAGTCTATTTTGAAGGAGATAGAAGACATTCGCGACACTGTCCCTGGTTTTACCGGCACGATATCTGATCTTGGTGGCCCCACGGCCAACATGTATAAACTCAACTGCAACGACGCGGATATTCAGGCCTCGTGTCGCAAACTCAGTTGTGTATACCCCACAATTTGCAAAAATCTGGTGACCGATCACAGTCCTACCACCCAGCTCTACCGTAAAGCGCGAAAAATAGAGGGTGTAAAAACCATCGCTATCGCTTCTGGCCTGCGCTACGACCTAGCCATGGAAGACCCAGAATACGTGAAAGAACTTGTCACTCATCACGTAGGGGGGTATTTGAAGATCGCCCCCGAGCACAGCGAAGACGCCACCTTAAACAAAATGATGAAACCCGGTATGGGCAGCTATGAAGCCTTTGAAAAGATGTTTTACAAGTATTCCAAAGAGGCTGGCAAAAAGCAGTATTTAATCCCCTACTTTATTGCAGGGCATCCTGGCTGCGAAGATGAAGACATGATGAAATTGGCCCAATGGCTGAAATCGCATAAATTCGAGGTGGACCAGGTGCAAACCTTCTACCCATCGCCGATGTCGCTGGCCACGGCCATGTATCACTCCGATCGCAACCCGCTTAAACATATTACCTATAAATCGGAAAAAATGTTTACGCCCAAATTGCCAGAGCAACGCAAAATTCAGAAAGCATTTTTGCGCTATCACGACGAAAAAAACTGGTCGCTATTGCGTGAAGCGCTCAAGGCCATGGGGCGTGAAGATTTAATCGGCGACGGTGTGCATCAGCTGGTGCCGCATGAATTTACTGGGCGGGGCGGGCGTTCGGTGAAAGGAGTTAGGTCGGCTAGAGGAGACAAGCGACAGCAAATGCTACCCAAAAGCGCTAAGGGCAGAGCTAAACCCAAGGGTCGCCAATAGCTAAAGCGTTGTATGGCTAAAGCCTGGCGGGGAGAGTTGGCTTTATTGCAGCCGCAACAAGTAGGCGGAGAGCATCTCCGGGTATGACCTAGTTGAAAAACTAAGATTTAAACCTACGCTTAGCCGCGTCTATCTTGTTTGCGACGCTCGGCCTCAGTTGCTCCAGCCTCCTGGGCGTCAGCATTGCGTCTGTCGGGTTTTTGTCTCTCTTCCAAGGCCTCTTCAAGTTGGCTGAGAACAAACGGAGAGGTTTTTTCTTTGTTGGTAGCCATAATGGTATAAAACTCCTGTCTAAGGTTAATAGTTCTGGGCAGTATCTTAATTTTTATTCGACCCGACATAAGTTTAGCCCAGAATTTATTTTTTGCACCATTTTCTTGCGCCGTACAAAATATGATCGATATTGTAAAGCAAAAAGGTAGCAAGAAGTCGTGTCAGCTTTTGCCTATACAATGTCATAATCACTAGCTTGAACCAGCTAAATTACAGAGGAACCAAGCCATGCCTTCGTTTGATATCGTGTCTGAAGTGGACCAGGAAGAGGTTCGTAATGCCGTCAATAATGCCATTCGAGAATTAGATACGCGCTATGATTTCCGAGGGGCTGACGCAAGTTTTTCGTGGAGTAAAGACGAGACTACACTGTCTGCCGAGAGTGATTTTCAGTTGCAGCAAATGCTTGATATGTTACGCTTAAATATAACAAAGAGAGGCGTTGATGTGAGGGGTATGGAGGTGAGCGACCCCGTGCACTCTGGTAAAACTTTCAGCATGAAGGTCACTTTTAAGCAGGGCATTGAGTCTCTGGTTGCCAAAAAATTGGTGAAAATGATCAAAGACAGCAAAATTAAAGTACAGGCAGCGATACAGGGCGACCAAGTGCGCATCACTGCCAAAAAGCGCGATGACCTGCAAAAAGTAATAACTCTTGCGCGCGAGTCGGATATGGATCAACCCTTCCAATTTACTAATTTTAGAGATTAATCGGGCCTAGAGATGGAAGAAATAATCGAACAATTGCGTGAGCTGCACGAGTCGGTGAGCACACCCTTACACTTGCCCACCGACGATGAGTTGGTGCTTATCGAAGAGCAGATACTTATTTCCCTGCCCTACGACTTTCGCCTGTTTTTACTAGAAGTGAGCGATGTGGTCTTTGGACGAGTGGAGCCCGCAACCGCTGCCGACCCGCGCTCACACACTTTTTTGCCCGAGATGGCGTCGCAGGCCTGGGATATGGGCTTGCCGCGGCACTGCATTCCCATTTGTGAGTACGATGGCGGATACGCCTGTATTGGAATGGATGGTAAAGTTGAATTTTGGAGCGCTGTTTCTGGAATGAGCGGGCAATATTGGGAGAATATTTGGTATTGGTGCCAGGATGTATGGATCGCCGATGCTGGGTAGCCCTGTAAGTATCTAGTAATGGAATTCGAACCTAGAGATGTAATTAGAAGCTAGCGATGCAAAGGCAGCTCCACAAAAAAAGTTGATGGCGCTTTGGCTGAATGTTGGTAATAAATTTTACCTTCGTGGGCATCTGCAACACTTTTGGCTATGGCCAGGCCCAATCCGGTTTTCTTTTCGCCGCCCGTGGTTTGGGTGCTAATTGCCGAGAACGCTTTAAACAGATTGGCCTGTTCTTCTGTGGCGATGCCCGGTCCGGCGTCGGTCACAGAAAAAGTGT
Organism: Lentisphaeria bacterium; assembly: GCA_047616325.1. Classification (GTDB taxonomy): domain Bacteria; phylum Pseudomonadota; class Gammaproteobacteria; order Pseudomonadales; family Cellvibrionaceae; genus JBLHGN01. The sequence continues at coordinate 9,740 of JBLHGN010000046.1, read as the reverse complement.
TGTGGGTGGCATTGGCGCACAGGGCAATGGTTATGTTTGTATCGGGTCTACTTCAGCGTTAATGTTTGGGGCTATCTTCAAGTTCATGCTGATGCCCTTGGCGGCGGCCTCGGCTTGATATAGCTCCGCTCGGTCTTACACCAGTTCGCTAATGCTGGTGTCCCGTCTACTCAGCTGGACAACGCCGCTCTCTATCACCGACACATCTAACAAAGTTTCTAGTAGCGACAGTAGTTCTACGCTGCTGCTCTGTATCATGCTGAGAAGAAATTCAGTTCTCTCCGGCGTGGGAGAGCGCTTTAATAGGTAATCAGCCGCTGTTTTTATCGCCCCAATCGGGCCGCGTATATCGTGGGCCGCAGTGCCCAAAAATTCGTTTTTGAGAAGATTTAGTTTTTCTAATGCGTCGAAATTTTCCAGGCGGTCAATGGATTGGTTGACGCGGCAGAGAAACTCTTCGGGTAAAAAGGGTTTCAAGATAAAATCATTGGCGCCCGACTTTATAAACTGGGCCGACAAATTACGCCCCCCTTGCGAAGAGATCCCCAGTATTTCCAAAGACTGTCGGGAATGGGTTTCTCTCATCACCCTAGACAATTCAAACTCGTCCATGCCCTCCATGTAACAGTCGAGTATGGCTAAGCGAATATCGGGGTGGTCTTTGAGAATATCCAGGGCTTCCACACCAGAACTGGCAGAAAAAACAATAAAACGCTGAGTGTGTAGCATGCGTTCAATAGTGCGTCGCGCCAATCGCGAGTCGTCAACCACCAAGACCTTTACTGAATAGTTAGAGTAGATGCGTTTTACCATCCACACCACGCATTCTAGGTTGTAGCTGCCCAACTTGTGGGCATAGTCGGCGATACCTTTGTCCTATAGCTCTTCTTTTAAAGAAATATCGGCAGAACCGGTAAATACGATGGGTGGTATCTTGTGGGCCACAGCACGTGCGATGGCTTCGCCATTGGGCGCATCGGGCAAATGGTAGTCAACTATCGCGATGAAGTAGACGGCGGCGTTATTTTCAAGCAGGCATTCGGCTTCGCCTAGTGAGGAGGCAACGTCAACCACAAAACCGTGGGCTTTGTTTATGAGTTGTTTTAATATCGCTGCGAAAGAGGGGCTATCTTCTATTAATAGCACCATATTTTTGTCTATGTTGTACACCTAACACCTAATATTTTGATGCAGTGCCCGAAAGGGGGGTGTCGAGACGTTTAAGCTTAGGCTAGTTCGAGCGATTTTTCCTATAACAAATGATAATGACGAGAAAGGTTTTAAATGGCTGAACGTACACTTATGAAGGATGGTCTATCATCGGTTGCTGTGCATAGAATCGCTGCCGCCTTAACACTGGCAGCGGTGACTTTCGACAGCGATGGCTTTGTGCGTGAAGCTCTATCGGGTATAGACAACTTAGAGCTAAAAGAGCGCGTCGCCCATCTCATTAATGTGCTTCATAGCCATTTACCGGAGAATTTTGATGAATGTGCCGCAGTGTTGGGTAAATTGCCTGAAGTGTGGCTAGGAGGCGAAGCGGGCGACCCTCTGAGCGGTTTTGCCGCTTGGCCTCTCATCGACTATGTGGCAGTTTATGGGCTCGATTATCCGCATATTTCCTTACCCTTGCTGGCAAAACTCACCCGTTTATTTAGTGCTGAATTTGCTGTGAGACCATTTATTACCATGCATCAGAGGATAAGTTTTACCTACCTTCTCGAGTGGGCACAAAGTGAAGATGAACATGTTCGCCGACTGGTGTCTGAAGGCGCGCGCCCTCGTCTTCCCTGGGGAATGCAGCTCAAACAATTTATCGATAATCCAGCGCCAGTGCTCCCTCTTTTACACAAGCTCCGAAACGACAAAAGTCAATATGTGCGACGATCGGTCGCCAACAATATGAATGACATTGGAAAAGATCATCCTAAATTATTAATAGAGCTGTGCCAGGCTTGGCGAAAAATGGATAAAGGTAAAACGGATTGGATAATTTCTCACGCTACACGAAGTTTAGTAAAAAAAGGGTTTCCGGATGTGTTTGCATTGTTGGGCTACACCACCAAGCTGCAGCTTGAAGTAGGCGAGATTGAATTAAAAAGCGTTAAGATAAAAATGGGCAGCGACTTAAACTTCAATTTAGTTATTTCGTCATTGTTGCCGACGGATAAAAATTCCAACACCTATCAGCAAAAGTTTGTGGTGGACTACGCCATATATTTTATGCGGTCTAACGGTAGTAAAGGGAAAAAAGTGTTTAAACTAAAAAATTGCATGCTAGGCGCGGCTGAGCAGTTAGAAATACGAAAAAAACATGCGTTTAGAAAAATATCTACTAGAAACTATTATCCAGGCGAACATTATTTGGCAATTCACATTAATGGTGTCGAAGTAAAAAGCGCGCCATTTTATTTGAATTAGTGTGGTATTGAAAATTAATACACCGTTTCTTCTGCCTGCATAATTACAACGCCGTTCTGCGTAGTATTTTTTGGCTTTGTTTTGGATGTTTGTTCTCCAACGTACACCGGAAGGCCGAAAACACGAGAACTTGTTAAGCCGTGTTCCGTTACTTTTGCATTGAACATTATATGATATTGCCCCCGACTCTGAGAGCTAAGATCGATTTCTATAACGGCGGTCTCGTTAGCGAGATCAAAGTGCCACTGACTGGTTGATCCATCTATTGTTATGCCTTTTTTTGGCCTAGCAGAAAGGTAAAGTTCACCTTTTTTGGGGGGGGCAAATTTTATAGTGACACGCTGTTCGGAATGTTCATCCATTCGAATAAGTTGTGGTTCTAAAAGACGAATAGCTGCGCCCGGCTTTTGGTAGCGCTGACGGGCTTCGTTCGACGCGTTGTTCACTGTCGCTGAAATTTCGTTGGTGACTTGAGGTGCTTGGTGCTTATCTTCATCAAAAGCCGCCACTGGAACTACAAGCATCGCTAGAGCTAGCGCACTAGCAGTAAAGTAAGTTTTCATATTTTTATTCCAAAGATTAATTAATACTTACATTAAAACAAACCATACCACTGTTAGAAATCGATAAAACGTTGTTAAGGTCGTAGAGCTCGAGAATAAATTCTCCTGCGGCTATTGTGACGCTGCCGCTTTCGATGTCAGAAAGGGACGAATCCAAAACATTTAGCGTGCTGCCATTTTGGTATATCACAATATCCGGGTCGCGACCAGTGCCGCCAGAAGTTCGTACCGCGCTAATGCCGTAACTTCGTGTCGTGGGCGCCGTGCCGCGAATGAAGCGGCTCACGTCTAAGCCATTTGCACTGCCTGTTGCGTTATCGCTGCAGGCGTTAACACTGCTTCCCACACTAATTTCTTTGTAAACCGGTAACGCAATGGCTATGCCGCCGCTGTTTGTTTCACCTGCACCAAATTTATCGTTGCTCACGATGTTTTGCGATGCTGCCAGCGCATCGATATTTGTGGCGTCATCGATGCTGACAATGCCTTTAAGTACATCGAGAAAGAGATAAATACTGGTGAATGCCGAATTGTTCACGTAAGTATCGGATGAGAAGGCGGTAAACATGGCATCAAAACCCAGATTCACCATATCCCCGTCGTCGTCGTTTGCATCGATTAAGTCGTACATTATCAGGCCAACAGTGTTTTCGCTAAAGTAGCCGGTGTTTTCTATCGTGTTTGCCTCTAATGAAAACCTAAAGCCGTCGTCTTGGCGTAACCCTCCGGAGTCTTCGTAAATGCCTGTCAGTGAGGCAAGGGCGGTAAATGCATTGGCAAACCCCTCGCCAAAGCTGACGCGCATATCGAGAAGAGAATCTGGTGAGTGTGGGCCGCCGATGTTGTCGGAGCGCGACACAGTATTCTCTAAAAAGTGGGCGAACTCGTGCTGAATAACACTGCGGTCATATTCGTCGGTGTCGTTGTCGGCGTGTCCCAGTATGTAGATGGCGGCACCATCATAAAAAGAGGTGCCAATATTGCCTTCGCTTATGTTTCCGTCGATAGCTATATTGTCGATACTCCAGCGCAGCTCGACAGCCTCCATTGCAACGTTTGGCAAGGCTTCGGTGACCACAGCCACGGCCTGATACACCGAATCCAAAATGGCAAATGGTGCCGCCGCCCGAGTATTGCCGTAGCTGCTGCCCGTCCAGCCCGAAGCGGCATTTAAATCACGGATATTGCTTTGGTCGCCACTGTCCGACAGGTTGCCCTCCAAAACGTAGAGTGCGTTAGAGTTGGTGTTGTCGGTAATGCGCACTTGAAAGCTAGGAATGTCGGACTGTTCAATTTCAGCGAGAACTCGAATTTTGACCATGGTTTGCGCGGGGCTTGTTAAACTGTAGTTGCCCAATTGGTCCGTTTTAGCCGCAGCTAGGGTGGAGCCGCTAGAAGAAAGTAAAACAATGCTCGCCCCACGCACGGGGACTTCTCTGATGTCGTTATAATCCAGCGAGCCGTTAGAGGCGTGATCGACATAATCGTAAGTTATTGCGCCACTGATAATCACCTCTGTTCTAGGGATAGGGCTTGGTGTAGGAGGCGACGTTGGTGTTGCTGTAGTTGTTGGGGAGGGTGAAGAAGATCCACCACCGCAGCCAGTCAATAGCGCCGCTGAGCACATAAGGCACGCGACAAAAAGTTGCCGAGTTATCGGACGCAAGAGATTTTGTCTGCTTTTTTTAGTTTTCATATTGCCTCGCGATGGCTGGTCTGTGCATTTGATGGGCTAGGTTTCACCAATCAAGCTAAAGGGGTTTGTCTATTGGAAAAATTTCGTTCTTTATGGTTCAGTTTAGCTGGCTATCGCAAACCTGGACCAACTTGCCTGCCTTAAGTAGATTATTCTGTTGATACAAATATGCTAAGCCCGCGGCCAGTTCCGAGTATGTGGCATTTGCAAAAAAGTTATACTGAATTTCGCGCCTATATAACTTGCGGCCCGGCTCAGGGCTCCCCGTATTGTATTCTTAGCTAACGCCCCTCCGTAAATTGCACCGCAGTAGGGTCCTGTTTGTGAGTGGACACCAACTAAACGAATGGGGTTCACTAAAAATGACCAGTTTGCTTTAAATGATTAACTTGGTCACATAAAGTGGCGCTGAACAACGTAATATTGCCGCCCTTATTGCGGCTCCATAGCGAGCCCCCTTAACAATCGGAAAATGAAACACAGGAGATATAACATGAACAAAAAATTATTGGGAGCTGGCATTGCAGTGGTGCTTATTATTGCGGTGCTTATGCCACTGCTTGTGGGCAATAGAGTAAAAAGCGTAACAGAAGAGCACGTAAGCAAACTAAACAGCCTTCCAGGGTATAGCGCGGAGCTGATAAGTTACCAAAAAGGGTATTTGTCGTCGCAGGCACAAATTAAACTGGCCTACCCCGCACTCAATCCGCCTGAGCAAGCCCAGCAAGACGCAGAGCCAAGCGAAGCGTGGTTTACGATTGTAAAAGAGGGCGTATTCGTGGATGTCGACATACAGCATGGTCCTATACATCAGGCGGGTATTGGCTTATTTTCGGCCGATATACATTTCAGTCAGAACCAGGAGTTTGTCGCCAAGGCGCAGGCTTTTCTCGGTAGCGACTATTTGTTTAATACATTCATGTATATGGGCTTTGCCGGGTCAGGCACTGCTCGTACTCGTATAAGTCCCTTTACAGTTAGCGAAGAAGGCGGCGCTAAAACCGCGAGTTTTGCTGGCGCAAGCATAGATACTCAGTTAGATGCTTTTGGCAAAAGTTACCAATTTAGCGGAGAGATTGGCGTATTTTCGGGCAAAACTCCCGATGCTAGCGTCGAAGTGCAGGCGAGCACAATAAGCGGGAATGGTCTTATTGAGGAAAGCCTAATGTGGTCCACGGGTAACATTGAGATACAGATGCCAGGTTTCCGGGTGGACGGCGAACAAGCGGTTTTGATGCAAAACCTAAAGCTGGTGGTTGCGGTTGCCAAGCCCAAAGAGCCCTTGATGGAGGTGACTTATGGTTTCAATGCTGAGCGCCTTGACCTTCCCGACCTTGCCCTTAAAAACGCGGCCCTCAACATTGTTTTAAAAAACTTAAAACAAGAGGCTTTGACGGAATTTTCTCAGCTATCTGAAAAGCTCTCTCAGTCAGAGCCAGGTGAAGACGAATCTCTGCAGGGCGACATGCAAGCCGCCCTCGCCGATCTCCTCAGTGAGTCCCCCGAGCTTGTCGTCGAGACACTAGCGTTTGAGCTGGGTGAAGACTTTTTTGAATTGAGCGCAAACCTTGGTCTCGACAGCGCCATGGTTACAGACCCGAGCGCACTTCAAAATCCCTTTTTATTGATTCCCGCCTTGCGTGCGCAGTTAAAGGCCGATTTCAGCGAGGATATGCTGCAAAAAACCATTGGTAAGTATCAGGTAAGTCAAATTGAGGCTCAGGTGGCTCAGTTTAAATTGACCGAAGAAGATAGACGAGTAATGCTTGAGCAGCAACCTGAGCAACTTGAGGCAATGAAAGCACAATTTCTCGAGTTGGGTTATCTTGCTAAAAGTGAGCGCGGTTTGGCCGCCGATGCCCGTTTTGTGCAAGGAGAGCTAAGCGTGAGCGGTAAGCTTGTGCCCTTTCCAATGTAGATCTCAGGGTAAGAAAAAACACTTGGCCGCTGTGTCGGTCGAGCGTTTTTAGTTTTCCCGTACATCGGCAATTACGTCAAAGTCCGTATTGGCAAAAATAATATTTACCTCATAATTACGGTATGGAATTGCAATCGATACGAATACAGCAGCGAAGCTTGTCAAATAGTTGATTTTTTACGGATAAAACAAGGCGCAGTGGTTGATACGTGAACCCAGACTCCCTATAATCGCCGTCGACAAAAATTTCGGCTAAAGTTTGCGCAAGCTGAGCAAATAGTTAAAAAGAGTAGCGATATGACGCCAGATTTAAATGCGCCGTTACGCCATTGTAGAGGATGGTTTTTGATTTCGATGCTTTTTGTGGGTGATTCATTTTCTAAACCTCGCAGGTTGCTCAAAAAACAGTCAGGTGGAAGTGCTGTCTGCGTAAATTATGAGGCTTTTGCGAGGTAATATTGCTGTATAGTGCGACGTAATTGTCCATAGCGTCAGAATTGTAATATGCAGTAAAAATAGAGTTGCATTAGTAAGTGCTGACACAACCCTAGCAGGTTTAACGCCTTGAAATCCCCAGTGTTTTTTTGCTTGAAGTACCAGGCGCTTGCGTCGACGTTGTTGGTTGTTGTCGCATTGGTATTTGGAAAGGTTTACGTTATTTCCATAACACTCGGTGCGGCTATTTATATTTTGGCCAACCTATATTTTACCCTCTATGCCTTTCGCTATAGGGGCGCCTCAGCCACAGTGTGGATAGCGCAGTCTTTTAGCTGGGGGGAATCTGGGAAGTTCGCCTTAACGGCGGTTGGTTTTGCCTTGGTGTTTCGCTTTGTGGAGCCCCTGCATGAACCAACATTGTTTGCAGGTTTCAGCAGTATGATTATTTTGCAGTGGTTCATCGGTCGTCAGCTTGCCAAGGCTTTTAGTGAAGCAGGTATAGGCGACAACGAAAACCGTAATTGACCAACACAAACACTAGGCTCAACCAAAAGACTCTTACCTTATGTCCAGCAGTGAAATTAAAGAAGCGCCCACCGCAATAGACTATATTGAGCATCATCTTCAAAATCTAACCTATGGGCAGCTCCCAGCCGATTATCTTCGTGCCGATGGCAGTGTTATGGAGACGACTGGCTGGACCTTGGCCCATAGTGCGCAAGAAGCGAAAGACATGGGGTTTATGGCCGTGCATCTCGATACCCTGGGCTGGGGGATATTTGTTGGCTTGATATTCAGTTTCTTTTTTTACCGAGTTGCTAAAACAGCTACTACTGATGTACCCAAAGGCATGCAGAGTTTTGTTGAATTGGTGGTGGACTTCGTTAACGGTACCGTAAAGGAAATTTTTTTCCACAACAACAGGTTTATAGCCCCTCTGGCGTTGACCATATTTGCATGGGTTTTTATGATGAACCTTATGGATTTGATTCCCGTAGACTGGCTGCCCATGGCGGCGGCCAAAATATCTGGCAATAGTCATTTGTTTTTTAAAGTGGTACCCACAACAGACCCCAATGCAACACTGGGAATGGGTTTTACAGTATTTGCTTTGATAATTTTCTTTAGTATTAGAGAAAAGGGTGTATGGGGCTTCGTCAAAGAGCTAACTTGCCATCCTTTTTTCGCGCCTAAAAAGTTGTGGTATCTCAATATTGTATTAATTCCCTTTAATACAGTGCTCGAGTTGGTTAGTTTGATAGCTAAGCCAATTGCACTTGGTCTGCGATTGTTCGGCAATATGTACGCGGGCGAAATGATCTTTATTTTGATTGCACTGCTGTTTAGTGCCAGTCTTGCTCTTGGTATTGTTGGTGGTGTTCTACAATGGGCTTGGGCTGTATTCCACATTCTTATTATTACTTTGCAGGCATTTATCTTCATGGTGTTAACCACGGTCTATATGGCCATGTCTCACGATGTGGAAGAGCATTAACTTTTAATTACTTTTTTATTTTTTAACTGGAGAAAACGACAATGGCAGCATCATTGGTATATATAGCAGCAGCTCTTTTAATCGGTTTCGGTGCATTGGGTACAGCATTAGGCTTTGCGATTTTGGGGGGTAAGCTTTTGGAAGGCAGTGCTCGACAACCTGAGCAAGGCCCACAACTACAAACCAAAATGTTCCTAATGGCTGGTCTTTTGGATGCGGTTCCCATGATTGGCGTGGGTATTGGCATGTATCTGATCTTCGCGGTTGCACCAAAAATTGCAGGTTAATAAACACCTTCAAACAAACTTATTTAAAGAGGTGCTGGTGTGAATCTTAATCTTACACTCCTAGGTCAATCCCTGACCTTTATCGTCTTTGTGCTTTTTTGTATGAAGTTCGTATGGCCGGCACTCATAGGTGTGATGGCCGAGCGCGAAAAACGTATCGCCGATGGTTTAGAGGCGGCAACACGAGCAGATAAAGACCTTGAATTGGCGCAGAAGAAAGCTACTACCCAAATGAAAGAAGCTAAGCACCAAGCGGCAGGTATTGTTGAGCAGGCGAATAAACGCGCAGCTCAAATAATAGATGAAGCGAAGCAAGGTGCGGTAGTTGAAGCCGATCGTATTAAAACAGCGGCGCAAGCCGAGGTCGATCGTCAGGTCAGTCAGGCGCGTGAAGAATTGCGCAGTAAAGTCGTGAGTTTAGCGCTTGTGGGTGCCGAAAAAGTGCTTGCGTCTTCTGTCGATGCCAAAGCGCACAGCGCGATGCTCGATAAACTTGCAGCAGAGTTGTAGGCGGGGGCCACATGGCAGAACTATCAACACTTGCACGACCCTACGCCAGAGCCGCTTTTGAACATGCTCGCAGCGCAAAAGATTTACAGGGCTGGTTAGACGCGCTGTTCTTAGCTTCGTCTGTATCGCAACACGCAACCATCGTTGCTCTTTTGTCCTCGCCAAATTTAACTGGCGAACAAAAAAGCGCCACGTTTATAGAAGTGTGTGGCGACAAGCTCGACGCTAAACAGCAAAATTTTATTAAAATTTTAGCAGAAAATAAACGTCTTGGTCTGCTTCCTAAAGTTTACCAACTGTTTGATCTGTACAAAGCTAACCAAGAAAAATCAATCGATGTCGTCATCAAAACTCCGTTTAAGATAACGCCAGCGCTCAAGAAAAAACTTGTCGCCGCTTTGACAAAAAAATT
>JBLHGN010000045.1:0-17590 GCA_047616325.1 Lentisphaeria bacterium | reverse complement strand
ATTAGCCATTTCTTCTTCGTGCTCTTCACAATAGTGCGAACTCATTTAGCATTTTCACCAAAAAATAGAATTTTACTTCAAATCATAGTCTATTGGAATCCGGATGATATTTCGTGCACGTTCCTAAATTGCCTTACACGCCTTTTTTCCTGTTTCGTAAACTTTATCGATGATATTCGCTGTCACCTTTAGCCCTTGCTCCGTATGCGTATTTTTAATCAGCGCCCTGACAAGCTCATTATTTTTAATTACTACTCCAGACATGGCTCGAGTAACATGCGGAAATAGTTTGTGCTCTATGGTATTCCACTTTGATGTATAAAGTGGGTAATGAGCCATTCGAATTTCAATTCCAATCTTCATTTGGCCTCGCGTAGAAGCATAACCTTAGGTCTATTAAATGGGCACATATTTTTGTCTACTGTCCTCCCGTGCCATACTGCTTTCTAGCGATGTATAGTGCACTTATGTTTTCTTTAAATTGTGAGGGAATTGCAATGAAAAAACATTACTATGGGGCCATAGAGTTGGGCGAAACCAAAGCGATTTTTCTGGTGGCTAATAACGTGGACGAAATAGACGATATCGTCCGTATTCCGACTGCGGCTCCAGCAGAAATATTGGCAAAGATATGCGACTTTTTTCGTTCCAAATCATCTGTCTCGCACTTAGGAATCGCTGCGCTTGGCCCCTGGATATCCACCCCAATTCCATCACTTATGGCGGCATAGAAAATACGCATAAAGAGGCTTGGAGCGGTGTTAACCTAGCTCAGTATTTCCGTGAAAATTTGGATTGTGAGGTTGTGCTTGACTCCGATGTAAATGCAGCGGCGTTGGCAGAGTATCAGCGAGGCGCAGCAAAGGGCTTGAGCAATTTTCGCTATGTGACTGTAGGCACGGGAATTGGCGGCAGTTCCTTTATTGCCGATCATGCAGTAGCGGGGCTCGCCCATCCAGAAATGGGTCAGCGCTGCGCCTCAGATAAAAATTTCTTAAGTCATTGCCCTTTTTACACCGATTGTGCAGAAGGCCTGGCTAGCGGTGCTTCCGTGTTCAAACGTTGGGGTGGTTCTCTCAACACATTTCCATGTGAACACCGTGCTTGGAATTTGCAAGCCGAATACCTTGCTCTTATCGCCGCAAAAAAATATTGTCGGTGGTGAGATTACTTCAGCTCCCCTATTAGAAAAAGTGCGCACCATTCTGCATGAAAAATTAAATGGTTACGTGCGAAGACTTAGCGATCTGTCGAGCCTAGTGGACTATATATGCCTGCCCTTGTTGGGGACGATGCCGGGCCCTTTGGTTCCTTTTTCCTCGTAAAAAAATAGTGGTTAAAGGAATCTGTTTTGTAAAAAAACTACCGCCTATTTCGTATGTAGGCAGATGGGAGTCGATAATGTAAAGGGCTGACCTACACCAATATGAAACGCGCTCACGAAAGAGGCTTCTCGACTAAAGTATTTAGTTTTCCATGTGTCTTGGTTGGCAGGCTTGTATATTGTTGTTTTGCAATCAATCCGGTAAATAAAGTGCCCACTGCGCGAGCACCTATAGTTTGTGCGGTCATGCCTAATTGTTTGTGTGTTTCGCAAATCCAGCGCCCCATAATGCCTGGCGCCGCACAGGAAGAAATAATGATGGCTTTTTTCAGGGGCTTGCTTGTCTTGCAAAATTGGGGGAAATTTTTATTCCATGGCCAGTAGGCATAAACAATAAGCCGCTCCATAAAACGCTTGAATATTGCTGTCACTGGCCCAAAGTTCGCTGGTGAGGCAAGAATATACCTGTCAGCTTGTTTAATTTTATCGATTAATTATTGCATGCCATCACATTGCACACACTTACCTGGTAGGTGGCCGGGCTTCTGTGTGCACTCTCGGCAGTTTAGACAAAACTCGATAGGGTGTTCGCGCAACCGCTCCACCTCACTGCCGTTTGCTCTCACGGCCCCTACCAGCGCTTAGAGGGTTTGATCAGTAATACCATCATCGCGGTATGAGCCATTTATAGCGAGCACTCTGTGCATGATATCGCCCTGTTAAAAAGTGGCTTAATACACAAATAAACCGTTTGGGGTTTATCGAAACATCATTCCTATGCGCAATGTTACGAGCCTCATGGGCCCGTGTTTTTGATTTGAAAGGGGTTTGAGTAGAAATGCCTAAGGCTATTTTTCAATTGTGCAGTTTGACAAACGTCGTCACGGGGGGGGATCTAAGGTAAGAATTCTAAGATTAGAGACCATAAAAATGCGACTTCAGGTGGGAGGAAAGCCGCTTAGTCATTCTCTATGTACATAACACCCTTATACTCCTTCATATCCTGCATGGCCTCAAGGTTACGCACGCAAATATCGCGCAATGCTTGGCTGCGAAACAGCACACCGTTTGGAGATTTTCCAAACAGGGGGAAGCTGTCAACGGCAATGGAAGTGTCTATGTCGCCTTCTTTGCCAAGTTTGGCTCTATAGTGATTAAAAATCTGTGAGTCCAGCTGTATTGTGTCGACGCGGCCGCGAAACAACATTCTTAGTTGGAGTTCTTGGTCGTAGCTTTCGCTGTAGTCTGAGTGTGACCTGGCCATTCGCGCGTAATCCCCCCCCAGATGGGTGACGGCTCCCTGCCAAGACATTATCGAATGTGTTTTGAGATCTGCCAAGGAATGTATTTGGAATTTGTTGTGGGCTAAGGCGTAGACGAAATTTTCATAGGCGTAAAAATTGCCAGTAAAAAAACCTTGAAGATGGGAATCCGCTAAAGTTTGTATATTGATGTCGGTGGTGACGTCGACTCGACCGGCATCGTATTCGCTGAGGCGGCGGCTATAGGGTAGCAAAACCGTTTCTACGTTACGGCCAGATGATTGTAGGCACCGTTTTACCATGGAATTCAGAACCCCCTCGTTTCCGTCCGAGGTCACCCAGGGTGAAATAGTCCCGCCATAAGCGATGCGTAAAGTCTTGTCTTGGCTAAACAAAGGCAAGCTTAACGCCAGTAGAATGAGGGTTAAAAATAGTGATTTCATTGACGAGTAAATCCATGCCTAGCAGGTGTTTAGGCTTTGCGAGTACATTTAAGCTAATAATGTGACTACGGCAGCAATCTGACGATCATTGAAGGATAGCAGTTTTGTTGTACGAATTTTCCTCTCATTCTCTTAGGCTGAACATACCAAGTGGGTGGAAGATCATCGCTCGTGTTAAATAGTAAAATTTTTATCAAGACTTGATTTAACGTAAAGCCGCGGCAGCTACGCTTCACTATGCTGTATCCCCTAATCTAAGGCGATCTAGCCTACAGATGAAAGAACGAACAATATTGGTGATTAACGGTGGAAGCTCCTCGGTTAAATTTCCCCTATTTAACCAAAGCCATTGTGAAATAGCATCGGGTTTGGCCGAACGCCTCGGCGCACCGGGCGCCCAACTGACCATAAACGCTGAAGGCAAAAAACAGACCTATAGTTTTCCCGACGCCAAGCACGCGATTGTAGTCAACAGCCTAATAGATACATTGATAGAGATGAAGTTGCTAGACGATGGTTTAGGCGGCATTGGCCACCGTGTGGTACACGGCGGTGAGTATTTCGCTGAGTCAGTTGCAATTACTGCTGAGGTAATAGATAAAATTGCCAGTTGTAATCATCTAGCGTCTCGGCAAAACCCAGCCAACGTTCTCGGCATCCAAATTCTGCAACAGCGTTTTCCCCATCTGCCACAAGTGGCGGTATTCGACACTGCCTTTCATCAAACCATCGTCAAACACGCCTATATTTACGGTCTACCCTACGCTTATTATCGAGATCTTGGCCTGTGGCGCTATGGTTTTCATGGCACTAGTCACTGCTATGACGCCGAGCAGGCCATTGAGCGACTGCAGCTCAACCGCAACGACAACGCTGTCATTAGTGCCCATCTTGGCAACGGTTGCAACGTTGCCGCTGTGCGCAATGGTCGCAGTGTGGATACCAGTATGGGGCTAACACCACTGGAAGGCTTGCTGATGGGCACTCGCTGTGGCGACGTGGACCCGAGCGTGCATCATTTTCTCGTACAGCAATTAAATATTGACCTGACAGAAGTGACCCATATTCTTAACACCAAAGTGGCTTGTTGGGTATTGCGGGCATCAGCAATGATATGCGCACACTCTGTGAGGCCGCGACCGAGGGCAACGAGCGAGCGGCGCTGGCGATAGACGTATTCTGTTACCTCTTGGCGAAAACTATTGGCGCATTGGCCGTGCTCTTGGGGCGTATCGATGCCTTGGTGTTTACCGGTGGTATAGGGGAAAACTCGGCCTTAATTCGCCACAAAACTTTGGCACGGTTGTCCGTGTTTGGTTTTGCCTGTGACCAGGGGCTAAATAGCGAGCACGGTAAAAACAGCGGTGGTTTAATCTCTTCAACAAATAGCACCAAGGCCGCAGTTATTGTGACCCAGGAAGAATGGGTGATAGCCCGTGATACCCTGAGGCTTATTGGCGGGGACGTGTAAACACCCCTGTAAAACTTTTACAGCATGAGGCTATATTCCGGATGTAGATATCACTGTCGTCCTAACGATGTAACTGGAGATGTAATGTCACATATTTATTTTGTTGCCCCAACCGGGCCAGGTGTTGGCCTGACTTCGGTATGCCTTGGGCTGACGAGAGCGATAGATCAGGTGGGTGTGCGCGTAGGGTTTTGTAAGCCTATCTCGCAGATGGCCCCGAGCGCTCGACAACGATTATTAGTAGAACCATGGGCGTAACACCCGCGTAGCCTTTGGACTTCGAATTCGCGCAGTTAAAAATAGAGCAGGGCTTGGACGACCAGTTAATGGAGGAGGTGATACACGTCTTCCAGTAGAGTGCCGAAGACTGCGACGTAATGATTGTTGAAGGGCCTGTCCCCACCGCCCTCGATCGCAATATTTCAAAACTTAATGGTCAAATGGCCAGAACACTCAACGCCGACGTTATTTTAGTGGCTTCGCAGCAGGGCCATACAGATGAACAGTTGAATAGCTTGTGGCCGCGCCACTGCTGTTTTTGGCGGCCCCAAAGAAACCGACAAACCCTTCGAGATAATTAGCAGTGAGAGCCCTGTTTGCCCAAAAGCAAAAGCAAAAGCAAAAATCAATCCCTGCTTTCATTGGATGTGTTTCGCCACGGTAATTTCCGTTGTCTGAGCCTTTTACCGTGGGATCCTACTTATACCGCGCCACGTGTTTTAGACGTGCACCGCTTTTTAGTCACCCAAATTATCAATGCCGGCGAACTGGAAACGCGACGGGCGCACACCATTGGTATCTGTGCCCGCACTGCACGCAATTTAATTCATACGCTCGTTCCCGGCGTTTTGTTAGTGGTTCCCGGGGGCTTAATACCGCCCAAAGGGGTGATGACTTTATGCTCGGCGGCACTTAAAACCGGTTTGTCGGTACTTATTATCGAAGAGAATTCGTTCCGCACCGCCCAGCTCTTGGACAATATGGATATTGAAGTGCCTGCGGACGACAGCTTTCGTATCGAGACCGTAATGAACGCCATTGCCCTTGGAATAGACTCGTTCGGCCTGCGCGACCGCGCCCAAGTGAAGCGCGAAAAACGTTTATCGCTGGCTGCTTTTCGCTACTTCTTGGTGAAGCAAGCGCGCATAGCCAGTAGGCGCATTGTGCTGCCCGAGGGTGAAGAGCCGCGCACTATTCAGGCGGCTGTATCGTGTCATGAAAAAAATATTGCCCGCTGTGTACTGCTCGGCAATCCTGAAAATGTACATCGGGTGGCCAGTGCTCTAGGCATTGAACTGCCTGCTGCTCTCGAAATTGTCGACCCCGAATTGATACTCAAACGCTATGCGGCACCTATGGTAGGTCTGCGCAAACACAAGGGTTTAACCGAGCCGATGGCGGAGTCTTTATTGGAAGACCCCGTGGTACTTGGCACTATGATGTTGGCCTTAGGTGAAGTTGATGGCCTGGTTTCCTGCGCGATCAATACCACCGCCAACACCGTGCGCCCCTCTCTATAGCTGATTAAAACCAAGCCAGACACGCGTTAGGTGTCTTCAATATTCTTTATGTGTTTGCCAGAGCCGGGGCTCGTGTATGGCGACTGCGCCATCAGCCCGGATCCCAATGCCGAAGAGTTGGCCGACATCGCTATCCGTTCTGGCGACTCGACCTTGGCTTTTTGCATAGAGCCGCGCATCGCCATGATCAGTTATTCCGCCGGCTTAAGCGGCACCGGCCGCGATGTTAATAAGGTGAGAGAAGCGACCCTAATCGCCAAGCAAAAACGCCCCGACTTGATTATCGACGGACCACTGCAGTACGACGCCGCATTCGTTTCTTCAGTAGCTAAACAAAAAGTGCCCAATAGCCC
Source organism: Lentisphaeria bacterium (assembly GCA_047616325.1). Classification (GTDB taxonomy): domain Bacteria; phylum Pseudomonadota; class Gammaproteobacteria; order Pseudomonadales; family Cellvibrionaceae; genus JBLHGN01. The sequence continues at coordinate 11,217 of JBLHGN010000045.1, read as the reverse complement.
AGTGGCCGGCCGGGCCACGGTGTTTATCTTCCCCGACTTAAATGCCGGCAATACCACCTACAAAGCCGTACAAAGAAGTGCTAGTGTGATGGGTATTGGCGCCATGTTGCAGGGTTTAAACAAACCGGTGAACGACCTATCACGCGGTGCGTTGGTGGAAGATATTGTATACACCATTGCACTTACTGCAATTCAAGCCAATGAACAAAGCACAGCGGCGTAGGCCACACTTACTAGCAAGTGCCTCAGTAGCAACAAGGCAAGAAAAAAGCGCTTAGGCGCTTTTTTATGTTTGAATTTTGAGATAAAGCATTTACCTAGAAAAAACCTAAATAAATCAGTTGGATCGTAGCGAGGGCGTCTAAGGTGCCGAGAATAGAGTGAATTTTTGCTTTTTTGAGAGGATCGCAAAGTCACCCCCTACAGGCACCGCCATAAAGGCATTTGACGATCGCTGCAAACTTCTGCATTTGTAACCAGTACATTTAACATTATGCACGATAAAAATATGCAAAAGCTACGAAAGTAATTCATGTATCTGGTCGCCACCCCATACTATCATTGTATAAGACGCTGTACCCAGAGTTGGAGGGTGCAACCATTCCACCAAAACAAAAACTCCCCCGTGAGCCGCCAGGCCCACTGAGGATTTATCCGCTACGGATTACTGCTTATCTGGCAAAGTCCAATTGTTCAACAAAGTCCAATTATTTTACAAAATCCAATTATTCAACAATGTCCAACAATGCACCCAAATTGATCAACTGCGTTTCACCGCTCACGCCATCTATTCCATCGTTGTCGTTCACGATAAATACATCGCCTGCCGGCGTTACCGCTAAACCTTCAACTTTTTCGGGAATTAATCCCCCGGCAGCGGCCAAGTCAGCCATCAGGTCGCGCACTAGCACTTTGCTGATGGTGCTGTCGGCAAAAGCAGAAGATAAATCGATTTTGTAGATACGCTTAATGACAGCATCGGGGCCGCCTTGGTTGTCCCTCTCAAGTATCAGGAATTCACCGTTACCCAGAGAGCTGATATCGGAAATACCGACCCAGCCACCGTTTTGTGATGCGACGGCGTCGAGGGGATAAAACACAAAGGTCCATACATCTTTCACCACATCGTAAAGCCCGATGCGAGGATTAGTCTCGCCGGTCCAAGCGCGCTGAAAGGCCACTACTACTTGATCATTTCATTTGGCCACACTTTCAAAACCGAAGCGCACCTGAATGTCGTTCACGGCGCTTGGCAGAGTGATTACCTTTTCTATCACGCCCTGTGCGTCCGTTTTAAATAGAAAGTTTAAGCTATTTACTGGTCGACCGGAGTCTCCCACGGTGCCATTACCTTCAGAAGCTAGCCAAAATCCACCGTCGGCGGCTTTGGAAATGCCTTCTGGATCGATATTCACGGTTTTGTCGTCGTTAATTAAGACGGCAAGATCGGCTTCGTCAAATACATTAATACGCGTGGCGTTGTCGCTGTCTACCGTAGCGTCGACTAAACCTACCGCCGTAGTGCTTGCAAAAATATCGTTGGCATCGCGGATGTATATTTCGCGACTAAGAATAGAAGCTCTATTTTGCTGGGTATTTATTTGGAAAATACGATTAGATTTATAAAAGCTGTCTTCAACGGCATAAAGTACGCCGTCGACCATGGCATCAGCAGAGAGACCCGACATGGCACCCCACGGAATAGCAGAGCCGTTTTCGCGATCGCTTGAGACCAGAGTGGGGTAGGTGGCATCTGCAAATTCGTAACGATAGACATTGATGGTCGAACGGAACGCATCGCCACGCTCGTCTTCTTCGCTAGCAACCACTAATAAGTTGCGCGATGGAATGGCTAGACCGCCCTCTGGACCAACGGCTGCAGGCAATACTTGTTTAAACACAGCGTTTTTCGGGTCGGCAATATCGTAAACAAAAACTACGCTGGAACGCTCGGAGTTTACAAACAAGAAACGCTCGCTGCCAAATATGCCCACCTCGGCATTTTCCGGCTCGTTGCCTTTGTTTCCCGAACGCTTATCGGGGTAGTGACCAATGCGGGCGGTAAGATGGTCCAAGGTTGAAGCGGCGTCCCACACAACGTTGCCGGCAGTATCGAATACGCTAAAACCGCGGCTACCACCGTCCATATCGCCTTCATTGGCTGTGGCAAAATACTGGCTGTTAATCCAAGTGACACCGTCGGGTTCACGTACCACGTTGTCCAGCGATTCACTTTGATCAACCCGCAAGGCGCCCTCTGTGATATCGATCATGGCTAGATCAACATCACCTGCGCTGAAGTCGTTGACGATGCTGCCGCTGACCAGGTCGATCAAGATGATGTGGTTGTTTTCTTGCCGGGTGACGACGGCAATATTATCGGCGTTTATATCGACAAATTCCGGTTCTGGATCGCTGCCGAATAGGGCCTCAGTACCCGTGACATCCACACTTGAAGTGGTCCAATTTGCGGGGTCTGTATCAGACGTATCGACGATGATGAAATTACCGGCGGGTAATTGTGGTGGATTACCATTGCCCAAGTCTTCGTCGCGCTCGTTTTCAATCACGATCGCGGCGTAATTTTTGTCGGGGCTCACGGCAACTGAATCGGGTTGACCACCAAGGTCTATGCTGCGAACACGGGTTTGTGTGGCGATGTCAATAATCTCCAATTCACCCGCCACATCGACAAAATTGGTCGACGTGTTAACAGCTACCAGAGCGTAGCCACCCTTTACAACGACGGAGGTAGGTTCGCCCACCAAATCTATTACACCCTTAGCAAGTGGCTTAGTGGGATCTGTGATATCCACAAACCCCAATTGGTTGTTTGTGCTGTCGGTATAGACCAAGGTCATACCGTCCAAGCTGGCGGCCACAATTTCTGCCGAGGTTTGTGTATCTGTATCGCAATTGATATCGATTTGCGTGCACACCAAAAACGACGCGATGCGGTTAAAATTTTTCGATTCGTCAATCACACTTGGATTGCACACGTAACTGCTCTGATCGATTTCCTCGTTCGCTAATACAGCGTCGGAGTTGTCGTCGGTACCTGAATCGATGCGTACCCCCCCTTTAAAGCACTGTTCGTTACCAGCAGCGACAAAAGACTGCACAATTATACTTTGCAAGCCATCTGTACTGCTTTCTCTGGTAGCGCCGTTTTCACCTGCTGGACCTTGAACCCCAATTTCGCCCGCGGGGCCTTGTACGCCATCGCTACCGTCGTCACCACTACAGGCGGCGAGTGTAAACGCTGTTGATATTACCGCGTTCAACATGAATTTTCATTTTGTTAAAAACATAGACCTTTCCCGTTATCGTTTGAATCACAAATCAAAGGCAGCATTTTCATCGCCGTAAATGACAGATTTATGAAGCTTTTGCTTCAAAGCAAATAACCTTTCGTGACATTCAATTGTGTTTTGCGAAAGAAGGGCGTTAAGCAGCGTTATAGCTGGTATGTGATTAAAGGGAGTGAATACGTGGTGGCAAGGTGCTATATGCGGCCTATTCATACGCACATTTGGAGTATGTTTTATACACCAACAAGGCCTCACCGCCCTTCGTGACGGGGCGTCGAATGCTAGCGAGCTGGGTTTACGACGACGTTAAACAATTTATTGGCAAATTGAAGGGCGTTAACTCAGCCAGATTAGGTGGCATTATCATCTTGATCATTGGCCAACGATGGTAGTGAAGGCGAATTATATGGCAGCATTATTATTAATCTCGACATAGGTCACGAAAGATCAAAGTGTTATTCTGTTTTATACCAACCTCCAACGAAAGCTTAATGAAGACTTTTAGAGAGAACGTTACTCAATAGCTCGATCGATTAAATAATACAGCTATATATTCTCAACGATATCGCGCAAACTCTTTCTCTCAGACACTGGCCCAGACATCATGGATAAAACCTGAGAACAACGCGATGCCGGACTGAATTAACGACTAAGGTTTTATAATTATTAACCTCTGTATTCCTTTGTTTTCTCTCTTCAAGTCATTATGCCAACATCAAAATTATGCTTGCGATGTTGGTGTCAGAATGCATAAAAAAAACGAATGAAACTGTCTGATTAAGAAGGGATAATACTAGAATTGGTATTGTACCTTTCTAAACATCACTAAATGTTCCAACGTACAGAAATGCGAATGTACAATTCTATTAGATGCTTAGTTGTCTGTGCCTTTCTTTGCGCTTTAATTGGCATAAGCCATTGCGCCAATTTCAAATTCCATCACTTATCGGGCAAAGATGGCCTATCTAATAACCCAGCTGGCGTTAGAGGGGCATCATTTCATCAAGATGATAATGGCTTTATCTGGATAGCCACGCAAGATAGTCTAAACTGATTTGAGGGCTACGAATTTAAAACCTACAAACATGACCCACAAGACCATTCGAGTCTTTCTGACAGCTTTGTGACTTACCTTTTCGAGTACTCAATAGGTACACTTTGGATTGGCACAACTCTCGGCTTAAATCGCTTTGATGCAAAGACTGAGAAATTTCAAAGATATCTTCCAAAAAAAGTCTCCTTCAAACGCTATGAACAATGAATCAGTTATGTCTATAGGAGAAGGAAAAGAGGGTGATTTATGGGTAAGTACTACGGGGAGCGGGCTATATTATGTGGATAAATCAAACAGTTCACTTATTGATTTCACTGAAAAATTACACATTTTCGACTCATTGAACAATCATACAATCATGCATATGCATCGAGGCTCAAGGTACCTTTGGCTTGTACCGAATAAATCACGATTCATATGAAACAGAACACTATAATACTGAAGACGCTCACCATACTACTATACTGGCAATAGGGCTGACGCCTCCATCAGAATCATCCAAAAAGATGATACAATACTTTGGTTTGCAACTGAGAATGGGCTATATGAATTTGATACGACCAGCGAATCATTTTCCCATAATCTTTTAAATTTGGCGTTAGAAAAATCGTTTAATTATGATATTTCAGGGCTACAAAAAACGGCACGGTTCAAAAACAGCGTGTTTTGGGTGCCAGTAGTCGAATTTAAACCAACCGGGATTCAGTGTGTATTATGTGGAATATAATCGGTGGAGTGGAGTGTTAGGCGGCGCGCTTAAAGCGTTCGTAGCCCAACATCTCCAACCAATGAGGATGCGGTTTTCCTGACAGGTTTTCCTCCGGAGATTTTCTGTGTCGCTCAGGTCGGGCGCTGCGTAAGAAAGGCCTATGATTTAAATAGAAACGCAATAGATCCAGAAAGCCATGACCACTTTCTTGACGGTAGTAAAGGTGTTTTCTTACGTGATCATTAAGGTTTTCAATCATTGAACTTGTGCGCTCTGTCGAATAGAGAGCGACAATAACCGATCTTCGAAGTTATCGAATTGATGGCCCAATTCTTTTTCAAATGTTTCGCTGCGCAGTGTGTATTGGTGCTCCATTACGCGAGAACGTTGTAACATACACATCGACCAGATGGATTGTATTGAAACAGAGAACTGCGTACTAGTAACGCCAAATTGTTTGTCCAAACCATCGACAAATCCAAGAGCCGCTCATCGTTTCTTTTCCAATGCAGTGCACATAGACGATATTCTGTGAGGTTCCATGCGCTCCAGTTTTTTAAATTCGGCAACGACAAAATCATACAGCTCACGTCGTTCTTGTTTAGAGGGATCGGCTTTATTTAAAATATCATGCTCTAGCCAGCTGATAAGGGTGCCCAATGTTTTCGAAATGTAATGGGTCTCCTCCTCATTATCATTTGCGTCGATCCATTGCTGATATTTTTTCATCTTCAAATCATTTTCGGGACTGTCTTCCAAGGTCCTTTCTCTCGGTAAGGGCTTTTTTTAAGCGATTTCTGAAATATAGTCGTAGATCCATCAAGCCTAGCGACAAATTAAATTTATCATAATGATAGGGTACTTCTGGGAAAACGTTTTTATGACCTGGTACTAAACCGCTGGCATCATCGCCAATCGTCCTCTCCGGATTCAAACCCTTGTCCTGACAATCCATAAAATGAATCGCCCAGGTATCTTCGTCGTGTCGATCTTCGCCTGGTAGCAAGTAATAATATAACGACTGCGTATGTATTCCCGATAGAACAGGTTTTTTAGATGGAATAATTCGTCATTGGCGGTGACATCAATTCTGGATAAGTCTTCCGTGGCATGAATAGGGTGTACTTTTCTTACGGCCGCATTAAAAATATTATTTACCGTTGCGATGCTAATCGTGCAATCAAACACATCGGTTAATAATGTTGATACATGCCGATACGATACATGGATTAACGTGGGTGACAACACCAGCGGTTCCATCCATTGTCGAGTCACCGGTAAATGAAATAGCACCTTGTTGGGAGTAGGTTCTGGATGAAACGCCGCATCGACGGCACCGGCAACTATCGCTTTCTGTTCCCGAAAAAACTTTCGGCTGGATTCAATTTCCTTTGCGATTTGTGTGATTGTTTTTCCGCCGGAAAACGCGGCAACGGCCACGCATTTTTTCTGTTCAACGCTCATGGTTTTTACGGCGTGTTGTACGGAAGGGGTAGCGGTTGATTTCAAAAGATCATTCCCATAAAGTCATTTAGGAATGGTCTATTATACGCACATCAAAAACACTACAGCCTGGCCGGAGTGGTCAATAAATGACCCGCAAGAATCGTATCTAGTGGTACCTTGGTTTGAAGCGTGCCCAAAAAAGAGGCCGCTTGTTCAGAAATTGAACTGCGCAGCCTGGTTCTGAGTGCGCGAGACGATGGAGGAGGCCGAAATTTCCTTATGTCGCACAAATTTATCGCATTGAGCGGGCGATAACCGATAAAAAGACGGGCAAATGGACATTAAGGATTGCTTATGGCATTACCAGCCGAGACGCTAAAGAGGTGCGGCCGAAAACAATATTGCACAAGGTGCGTGGTCACTGGTCGATTGAGGTGCGTCACTACATTATTGAGTGGATTTATGACGAAGACCGCTCAACAATTAGGGTGGGGCATGGCCCTGAAAACATGACACGTCTCAGACGATTTTCGGTTGGGCTGCTGAAATCCACGGCGGTCAAAAATATATCGAAGAAGATGAGGCAGCGGGACAAAGATACACGAGAGTCTTGGACTATTTGAAAATGACGAAGAATACACAGAGGGCCTGTAGTGCCTGACGCCTAAAGCTAGAACAAATGCGCCCTGGCATGACCTTCATTGTGGTTGTCAGAAAAATGTAATCAAGCATGAGAACCACGAGCGGCTTAACTATATTCCACCTGTTTATGAGGTGATTATAGAAAAAATAGAAGTCGTGGCTTGCCCTAAAGGTTGCCAGAGTGAAATGAAAAAAGCACCTAAGCCAAAGCATATACTGCCAAAAGCCAATTCTACCGAATCAGTGTTAGCACGCATCATCATCAGCAACCTTGATGATCGCCAACCTTATTACCACCCCGAAAAACAATTTAAAAACGCGCGGCTTTTGACTTGACTTGTCTCGCTCGACCATGGCCTCTGCTACTATAAAATACACCGAAGTATTACAACCGCTCGTAAATTTAATGAAAGATGAGAGCCTCTTGCAAAACCATACAAAATACGTTCGATTGAAAACTTATCACCATATATAGTGTCTTTTTCCTTAAATAGCACTACATACAGCACCATGATGGCTGGGGAAATAGTTTTGCAAGTGCCTCATGAGATAATTGATTATGATGTTGGTGCATTGGATGCAACAGGGTTTCACGTCCTAAAAGAGCCAGGAAGGCCCGCGCAGCGAAAATCATACGCGTATTGCATGCCGGGTGGCCCTCCAGGCAAAGAAAGTATTATTTACAGCTACAAAGCCGAAAAACACAAACAATTCGTTAATGAATGGTTTGAGGGTTTTGGTGGCACCTTGCATTTCGATGGCGATCCATTCTTTGAGCTTATGTTTGAAAAAGACGCGATAAAAGCCAATTTTTACAACGCCCACTCGAGGCGCAAGTTTGAGTGTATAACCAAAGCGACAAAATGTGATGGTTTAGCGAAAGAAGCCATGCGCTTCTATAAGCGTTTATACAAAATAGAACCCAAAGCCAAAGATCAGAAGCTTAGCCCCTATCAAAGGCACGCTTTAAGGCAAGAAAACATCAAAGGCTTTAATGGACGTATTTAAACAATGGTTAGATAAGTATGAGCCGACGACTTTGCCCAAGTCGTCACTGGGGAAGGCTTTTCGATATGGCCTAAAATTTTGGGGCGGTCTGTGTGAGTATCTAAAAGATGGTCGCCTGGAAGTGGACAACAATCTAACTGAGCAAGAGATAAAGCCGTTTGTCATCGCCAGAAAGAATTTCATGTTTGCCAACTCTGTCGATGGCGCCAATGCCTTGTGTCTGCACTTCAGTCTTATTCGAACGGCGAAGCGACACAACCGGACCCTATCGGTATTACGTTAAGATATTAGAAGCCATCCCGCATTGCGAAACCATAGAAGAATATGAAGCGTTGCTGCCTTTGAATATTGAGTTGCCAAAAGTCGGGACGTCGAAGGCGGCTGCCTAATTATAAGTGTAATGTGGCGATATTATGACCAACTGTCGAACTGCTTATTCGCTTACTTTGGTCCAGCACTAACGCCACCCCACTCCCAAATTGATACACACCGCCAATATTATATTGCGCGTTGGCATCGCCCTGCTCAGCTGATTTTTATACCAAATTACTGCATTGCAGCGCGTCGAAATAGCTAAAATGCCTAGCCTTTATCTTGGACAATATCGTAATCCCCAAAACCACTACCATATACAAGACCCAAAAATACCTGCGCTTTGCAATATCCAAGGGCCGCAGATCTGTGTATTAGATCGAGAGATTTAGCTTTAGCTCCTCCTGACCCGTTCTTGTATAGATTTTTTAATGTGATTAGCGATTTCAGCGAGGAAGCTCGCATTGTCTTGCTTAGACCCCTTCATTTTTTTAGTTCTTTGCATATTAGTTAGATCGAAAATCAAAAGCGGCAGTAAAAAACACACGCTCGATCGCAGTTCACCCCGGCGGACCTTCAGCCAACCTTGCAACCCCTTGTTTTGAAAGGGGTGCAAGTTTATTCACCTGTGTCGCCAAAGTGTTCTTCCCTTATGTAACTCAAGACGCACAAAGCGGCGCTTTACTGACACTTTATGGTGCTACAGCAGCAGAAGCGAACGGTGGGAATTACGTAGGACCATCGTCTTAGTCATCAGAGCCGCAAGTAGCGCTACCAATAACGGCATTAGCCCCTAGGGACACATGCGAGGTAGTCGAATAAATTCCGGCGCAGTTGCCATAAGCTTCAGATGCATGCATCACAGTCGCATTGGCACCCACCGTCACGTAGTCTTCGGCAATGATGATACCTAAGACATCTGCACCATCGCCAAGGCTAGCATAACCACCTGGAGAGGAGACGCTCCCGATGTTCCAGAACACTTGAGCGTTGTTACCCACATTGACTAGCTCAACTGTTGAATCGCTACCAAAGGCTAAAACATCACCAATGTTGAAAACCCATATCGCGTTATCTAGGCCCTGACCATCTAAAGTTAAGGTTGTGCCTGCGGTCGTGGACCAGCTAGCTGCATCATAAACGCCAGCAAATAAAGTGCCGTCTGTTACAAACGTTGCCGACAAAGTCAGCTCAGTTGACGTCATATCAGAGAGCGCGGCTTTTGCCTCAATCAGGTCATTGGTCGTAGCGGTCATATCGCTGTCGATATTAGCCCTAACCGAATTAAGATATGCAACGTCTGTATCAACAGCGTCGAAACTTATTTTGTTGGATGATGCTGACGCCGTAGAGGCACTGCCGGCGCCAACTCCCCAGTTGCCATCGAGTATAGCGTTTGCGCCAATCGTGCCAGCTAGACCGGATATAAAGTTGCCTTCAACATGGGCACTAGCGCCCATAGTACCGACCCCGCCCGTCACCAAATCACCTGTGATTAACGCGTTTGCTCCTGCATTACCTGCCGCATTGGATTCGACATTACCATTGACTGTGACACCATAGCCGAGAGTCGTCACATCACCAGATCGAAAATCACCATGGATAATCGAACCGCTACCTGTAGATGCGTAGGTTTTGGCTATTACGTTACCATATACGATGGCGCCGGCGCCTCCGGACACATAAGTATTAGCTAGGACGGTAGGATTAGCTAGCACGGTAGGATTAGCTTGGATGGTAGGATTAGCTAGGACGATAGGATTGGCTGGGACGATAAGGACCTCTTCTTGGACTAACCTTAGCGCTAAAGTGGGTGTACAAAAAAAGGCGGCCAATAATGGCGTGACATAAATATGTGCTTTCATTAATTATTCCTTAAGTATTGGGTAGTGCTGGGAACATTCCCTCCGCTAAAGACATAACCTCTGAAACCCATTGGCTAATCGTTTTCGACTAAAGAAGAGGATGACTATCCTCAATAGGCGGCTCGACTATCCATCACTAAGCTTAAGGCTTAGGACTGGGACTCGTTGGCTTTCCGTCCCGTGATTACTCACGGTTTGGCGTACTATACATGTCTTAATGGACTGCACTTATTGTGTAGTGCAAGTGAGAATATAGATCAAAAATTGAGCAGGGTCAAGTGCTCGCTCAACCAGCGGCTTTAGAAGGGGTTGGGGCGATCGTCTTTACACGTTGTTGGTTAACGCTATTTCTGGCCGTAAACAAAGGGAAATATGGCAATTTCATGTGGAAAAAGACGCTGTACTCCTTATTAGGCTTGGCATTGAAACATACAAGTAAATTAATGCGAGCTATTATTACCAAGGTACAGAGTCAAATTGGGTTGATGAAATTATGCCAGTAAAAGATCGATGTGTATGCTCAATGGGCAAGGGTGATTTTAACTAGTGCCAGCTCGAAAACCCCTGTTTTTCTTCAGCAATGACGTGGCGGTTAAATATGACTACAACCCTCTGAGCCAGGTGGGCCTATCTGTGCTTTTTGCTTCTGGGGCTTTAATCTTGAAAACAATACATTGATCGTTATATGATCAATAATATTTTGGGCTCAAGGCTCCCTCCTGAAGCCCTTCTTCAGCTGCGATAGTAATGCAGGAACCAATTTAAGTGACGCTAAGCGGCTTGGCGGTACGGTTCGCGTCGCTGCTTTCGTAATATTTCAGCACGCTCTTTTTCCGTGAGCATGAAGCCAATGCGCTTTAAGTCGCGGGC
>JBLHGN010000044.1:0-17664 GCA_047616325.1 Lentisphaeria bacterium | reverse complement strand
TAGCGTTTTTAATACTATTTGGCTTGGTCGCCTGTGGGCCAGAGCAAACATCAAAAACGTCCACCTCGGAATCGGAAATTGCTGCTTCTGAGGCACTAGAGAGCGCATCAAACAAAAGTGAAATAAGTGTTTTTGTCGCGTGGCTGGATGAAAAATACAATGAAGAGATTCAGTTTAGCCCAATTCAAATGACATTTTTGGGCAAGAAAGAAAAGTACGATGAAATCGACGATATGTCTGAAGACGCTGAGCGCAAGTTTTTGGAGTGGAAATTAGCCAGCGTGGAAGCGCTTAAAGCTAAGTTTGATTACGACACCTTAAGTGAAATGGATAGAATTTCTTACGACTTATGGATCCATCAGGGCGAGCGTGCCAAAGAAGCGTTTTCGTTCACTAATCAAAGCTATATTTTCCATCAGATGAGTGGCGTACATTCATTTTTACCCCAATTTCTTATTAGTTTTCACAAGGTGGACGATGTAAGCGACATGCAGGCCTATGTGAAACGAATTGGCGGAGTTGGCCGTGCCATTACTCAATTGTTGGCGCGTGCGCAACGTTACGCCAGCAATGGTGTTAGATCGCCACGTTTTGCCTACGATGCGGTAATATCCGAGTCGACTACCTTGGTGTCGGGTATGCCATTTGAACAATCGGAAACGGCCTCGCCGATATGGGCGGATGCTCAGGCGAAAATTGAAGCTTTAAAAAGCGGGGGAAAAATTTCTGATGAGGAGGCTCAATCGCTACTTGCTGAAGTAAGTGCTCACCTGAATGATGCACTACTACCTGCCTATTCGTCGCTTATTACTTGGCTTAAGAAGGATATTGATAATACCGATAAAATTGCTATCGGTGTGGGTAAACGCGAAGGTGGATTGGCCTATTATGACTTTAAACTTAGATCGACTACCACAACGGACTTAAGTGCTAATGATATTCACGAGATTGGGTTAAAAGAGGTTGACCGGCTTACTCAAGAGATGGAGGAGATTAAGCGCAACGTTGACTTTACTGGCAGCTTAAAAGATTTTTTCACATTTATAAAAACCGATGATAGATTTTTTTATCCAAATGATGACGACGGTCGTCATGCCTATATCACAGACACACAAGCCTTCCTCGGTCATATACATGACATACTCCCGCAATACTTTGGTTTGCAGCCGAAGGCAGAGTTAGTGGTAAGACGTGTTGAGGCATTTCGTGAACAAGACGGAGCGGCGCAGCATTATTATGCGGGAACACCAGACGGCTCACGCCCTGGTATTTATTACGCGCACTTGTCCGATATGCTAGCCATGCCTAAAAATGAGATGGAAGCCATTGCCTATCATGAAGGGTTACCTGGCCATCATATGCAAATATCCATCGCACAGGAATTACAGGGGGTGCCAGAGTTTCGTAAACAGGCCAGCTTCACGGTATATGCAGAAGGTTGGGCGCTTTATGCTGAAACCCTTGCCAAAGAAATGGGCGGATATCAAAACGATTACAATAATTTTGGTCGTTTGATTACGGAAATGTGGCGAGCGGTCCGCCTTGTTGTGGATACTGGCTTGCATGCTAAAGGGTGGACCGAGCAGCAAGCCGTGGATTATTTTATCGAAACAACCCCTATTGCAGAAACCGCTGTAAAGTCTGAAGTTCAACGTTATCTGGTAATACCGGGGCAGGCCACAGCGTATAAAATTGGCATGTTGAAAATATTGGAATTACGTAAAAAGGCCCGCTCGAAGCTCGGCGATAAATTTGATATTCGCGGTTTTCACGATGCTATTCTTGGCGGAGGTGCGGTTCCTCTCAATGTTCTAGAACATCAAGTAGATATGTGGATAAGCAAGGTAAATAAAAACTAGACTTTAATCTCTGAGGGTTTAATTCCCAGCCGCTTGCTGCGAACAATTTTTGGGTGATGCGAAGCGGTCGAATTCCTCTAAATACCTCGCCCCTTGGGGCGGGGTTTTTTATTCGCCAATTTTTCAACTTCCCCGCAACCCTCACGCTTGGCGGATCTCCTCTCAGCGATATTTTTCGCTGGAAATTCTGCTGTTTTGGAATCTTATGTGAGTCTCAGATTGCGATCTTCAGAGTAGTTTATTGCTGAATCTCTCGCAGTCCAATTAGTGTTAAAAAATGGAAATACTATTATTGATTACACGTTAAGTACTCTTCAATTAAAACCCGCAAGCCAGTCACTGTTTAGTATTTTGACTAAGTTAAGAAGATCAAATAAATCCGAAAAAAATGGCTTTTTTTGTGTGCAAAATATTGAAAATTCGACAGACAAAAAGCAAACACTATTATTTGATTATTTGATTATTTGATTATTTGATTATTTGATTATTTGATTATTTGATTATTTGATTGGATCGGCGCGTTGGCTCGTTGGAGTCTTTGTTGAACGACTCTGCCGAATAATTGTTCTATTCCAAAAAGTAATGCTATCTATCTATATCATTCATTAGACGAATTCTCGCGCTGACTCTACTATGTTGGTTTAGCTTTCCGTGGGGTGCGCTGTGAGTTTGTGGGTAGGTTTTACAATTATGGCGGTGCTTATGCAAGCACTAAGAACCGCCGCTCAGAAAGAGCTGTCTGTCACGCTCAGTCCTATGGCGACTACCCTAACCCGCTATCTTTACGGGCTTCCCTTTGTGCTTGTTTATCTGGCTGGTCTTATATGTGTCAACCCAGATCAATCTTGGTGCCTAAGTAGTTTAGTGTTTTCCAATAGTCGGTTTTTAGCCTTTGCCAGTGTCGGTGCAATAGCTCAGGTAGTGGCTACTGCCTTTATGATTAAGGTATTTTCACGAAAAAATTTTGCGATTGCCACAGGTTTTGCAAAAACAGAAGCCATTCAGGTTGCGCTTTTCGCTTCAATATTTTTTTACGACCTTCTCAGCCCTATGGGGTGGCTTTCGGTGGTTGTTGGCGTCGTCGGTGTTTTATTGATATCGGGTTTAACTTGGCTAAAAAAACAATCGTTTAGCTGGCTAACGGTTTTTTATGGTTTGATGTCAGGGGCCTTGTTCGCATCGACAAGTTTGTGCCTGCGCGAGGCAAGTCTATCGTTAAATATCGCCTTGCTTTCTAGTGCGGCAATAACGCTTGTGTATATGGTTGCGTTACAAACATTCATTTGTACAGCGTACATTACAATTTTGGAGAAAGGTCAGTGGAAGAGGTTGATCGCCGATAAGCCGCGTGGATTATTTGTGGGTTTTAGCAGCGCTCTAGGCTCTATTGGCTGGTTTACCGCAATGACACTACAAAATGCGGCTATTGTTAAAACCCTTGGTCAGACAGAAATTCTGTTAACCATGGGTATAACGCATTTCTATTTTAGAGAGAACATAAAACTAAGAGAGCTTTGCGGGGTATTCTGTATAGTTGCCAGCATAGTGCTTGTGGTTAATCGTTAGGGTGGCTTATTGTTAACTACTTTACACTGTTGGGCATTTCACACACCTTATTTTTGAAAAATTCACATGCGCTAACTGATTGATAATTATTTGAAAATATGGATGTATTCGAGCAGGATATAGGTTTTGGTGAAGTGTTGCGTTGTATGACGACAGTTACCCTCTATATTCTGTTCGTAAGAAGGTCTCTCTTTGCTGTGTACTTATGATGCATTTATTTTTCGACAGACACAAAATAGGCAGGAGATTGCTCGCCTGCCTATTGGACTCTGTTTAAAAATTAAACGCACAAAATAAAAAACGTTGATGTGTATTTTTGATGTTCGCTTGTCTAGTTGGCGACTAACTTCGTTCTAATCAAGGTGAGGCTTCAGCGATACTTCCATCTTAACGATGTCGCCACGCTTATCAAAAATAGACATAGCGGTGTCCTCGTCAATATAGCTATTAGACAGTGCCACTTGAGAGCCGTCCTTTATGGTCAAGGTGATGTTCGTATCTTTGGCGAGGCTGTATACCACGGGAATCTGACAGTAGGTAAAGGCCAATTGTCCCGCAGCAAGCTCAACAACTTGTTTTTTACCGTTGATATCGTAGTAAGTTAGAGCTGAATCCGCTGATAGAAACTCAGACTTTTTTAGTATGATTGGATTAAAGTAAATTTTACCTTCATCGACTACTACCCCCATCTCAATGAGTCGGGAGATAACTTCTTCCTTCACTTGTCCGGTCATGCCGGGTTGTTTTGCTCCGCCAAATCCTGGTGTATGCGAATAGGGGTCCGTAGGGAAGGCACCATATACTTCGGGTGATTTGTTAAATCCGATACCTTCGCGAATGTCGTAATATATTTCAACTAGCTTGCCGAGAACTTCTTCGCTTTCGCCTAGTTTTAGTGCGTTTTGATAGTTTTCCTGTGTAGCTAAAAGGAGTTTGGACACCATGTGCCAGTATATCGAACCGAGGCCTTCGTAAGCGTACATTCCCCCAGAGCGGCCAGTGAAGGCTTTATGGTTAAAAATCTTTTCAAAAGTTTCAGATATATAGGCGCTCTCTTTTTCGACGAGTTCACTATAGCCTTCATTTTTCAGTGTTAGCAGTGTCTCGTTGACCGACACAACGTTATTAAACTTACCGTTGAAATGAATACCTCCACTGGTGTCGACCTCCACTAGAGCGGTATTGCCGTCGGCCAAGAGACGTGTAATAAGTTCTGACTTCTGTGCTAATTCAGAAGGAATGATATTTTTATCAACAAATCGTGTTAGCTGTCTGTCGGGGTAAAGTAGATAGCTATTCTGACGCTCGGTATAAATGCTTGATTGTTTAAGTGCCGTAAGAACCTCTATTGATTCTGTGGGGCTTAAGTAGCCAGAAGAAAGTACCGAAACTTGTCCTTCAAGCATTTCGTAGAGATAGTTTATTTCTACGCCATCGGCTTTTGCTGTCATCAAATTGTAAGCGTGATATAACCCGTCATCGCGTTTATTGGCGCGAATGGTATGGTCAATATATTCTAACGAAAGCTCACAGAAGCTTACCAGGTCGGAGGTATTAACGGTCGCCTTTTTACCTGAGAATTCATTGCTATAGATATCACGTCTAAATCGGCCCGCGGCCTCTCCCAGTTGATCCAGAATACCTTTTCTATCGGCATCATTAATTTTGCCGGAAAGGAGGGCTTTATTTGCCTTAAATGTCGCGTTAATAGAATAAAATAATCCAGCGATTTCTTCGGAGACTGCAAATTCGTGAGTGTCTACCGATTTGAATAAGTTCACCATATATTGCTGATAACGGCGGGTGTAGTAAAGCGTTACCATCGATACACCATAGCCCACCAATGCGTTATTAGCATCATTCCACTCTGGACGCTGTGTGTTCATCCAAATGCCACCTTCAGGTATGAAGTTGGACAATTTCGAGAGCACAGTGGCGAGCAGTTTTTCGGTAAGGTTTACGTGCAGTACGCCTTCCGCTTTACTCCATACCATCTTCCCGTCAGCACCGACCCGCTCCACGCGATCAGAAATTAATTGTTCGCGATTGTTGTCGTAGTCAATGGTGTTGTGTGGGTCTTGCAAGAGATCTTGGTAAGACTTCAAACTGTATGGAATATTGGCGTAACAGAAGATTTCTTTCGAAAGAAAATCTTTAAGTTTTCCTGGGTGGTGAGCCTTAGAAAATTCCAGTAGTTTTAACAAATAAATTATTTGATGATCGCCCCAATAGCCAATATTTGACCAGACGTCTTCTGGGTCCAAAGTTTCCCAGTCTATCCCCTGTTTTGTGATGCGGTAGGGGTTGTAACCGTCGGCAGTAGAGGCATTGACGAACTTACAGATCATGCTTTCAATAAAGTTCGGAATGGAGAAACTTAAGCCTTCCCAGTTTTGAAAAATATCGCGCCAGTTACCCTGGAAGTTGAGCAGTTTTGAGCCATCTTCGTTTTTAAGCTCAATGGAAAATTTGTTCCATGGCCGTGAAGGGTCGCCGTGACGACGGCTAAATGTAAGCGGAAGATATTCATAGCAAACCCGCTCTAGGTTGGAGTCATTTTGCTGCTCTGCGGCGCTTATCAGGTCTGAATAGTGATTGGTCTCGGGTAAAGTATTGAAAAAATCCTGAAATTGCTCGTACACATCAGAATTGATGTCTTTTACAAATTCTATAAGGTCGGCTTTTCCCACCATATAGTTATCATCAAATAAACCGCCGCGCATTACGTTAAATAGGACGTTGGCGAAGTGGTGATTCGAGCTTAAAACATCTTCAGTAACTTGTATGCCGTCGGCGTTTCCGACAATCCGCATGAGGTTGTCTGTGCCGCTTGCGATATCGGCGTTGAGCTCATCGCGAAGAGCATTGTCAGCCTTTAGATAGGCAATTAAATTGTTAACCTTGGCTGGCCCCTGATTGATTTCAGCAACAATATTCCATTCTTTTTCTTGCTGGGCGGCAAGGTTAAATTTAGCATTGACAAAGTAGGCGCCACGTAGTCCACGTACGTCAGTTTCTTCATTAAGCGGTAGTCCCTTTCTAAAGTTATCCAGCTGTTGTGACGAGATTAATTTCTTTGAATTGTCTAAACCTTCAGACCATACAGTGGTTGCGCTCAGTGCCTCACTCGGCTCGGCTCGGTCAACCAGAATAGAGCTCATAGAATATATACCAAGCCCAAATTCAGATTGCAATTCGTTTTTCTTGTAAGCGTCTACTAAACAGCTTTGTTCTTGCTGTATTGTCATGTCTATGCCGTAAGGCAAGATATTCTGAATGCCGTCAAGCACCTCTATACAGATGTCAGCAGCGTTGCGGTTGGTGATTTTTGATGTTTTGACAAAACCGAATTCGTCTGAGGTCATCCAGGAGTATTGGAAAGTAACCCCGAGATCATGGTTTATTTCTTCGAAGACCAATTTGTCGCCGCAAACATTTTTATAAATGTTGCGCTCAATGGCGTAAATGCCTTCATACTTATTGCAGAAGGGCTCCCAAAGAGAGGTTTTATCACTTGCGCGTACTAATATTAGTGTCTTGCTGCCAGTGGTTTCGGCACTGTCGGTTACTTTATCGTCTGTGTAATAGGGAAAAAGGGCGTTATCGGCATCCTTTCTTCCTGCCGTTAGGCCTCCATTGGACGAGATAAACATCCAGTGGTCAGAGTCGCTCACTACGCTGATAAAGAAGGGACCCATCTGATCATAGTTGGAAATTTTATAGAAGGTCTCGTTGCCTATCACGACATATTGACCGCCTATGGCTCTGGCGCCAGATTCCACAATACCATTTTTGCCAATAAAAATTTGTTCGTTGCTCATCGTTTGGGCGCCTCGCCTTTGCTTGTATAAATCTTAGATTTGCCAATACTGAATGGTAGTTTAAATCTGTCCATCCAGTGCTGGTCCAAATAGCTTTTCCTGCGGTTCACTCGGTTCACTCGGTACGCGACTATGCGAATAAATGATGTTTCCGAGACTTAGCTATAATAGAGCTTAAGGTGTCTACTTTCCTTGCATAAAAGGACAATTAATAGCATATTACCGACATGAGCTACTTTACCTACCTATTAAAAGACCACTTAAAGTACCCCGAATTACCTCTTAGTATACAGAGGGGATTTCACGATAAGGCCTTTCATACCCACAATCATGACTTTGGCGAACTTGTGGTGGTGGTGGCTGGAACAGCTGTGCATACGGTGAAGAGTAAGCGTTACCTGATTAGGGAAGGCGATGTATTTGTTATTAACGGGCCCTTAGCTCATGGTTTTTCTGAGGCGCATGAGCTAAATTTGTACAATATTATGTACGATTACAACAGGCCTATTTTTGATAAACCGTCGCTTCGTGCTTTGGCTGGGTATCAGAACCTTTTTACCTTGGGGCCGACCTTGCGAGGTAAAGAAAATTTTATTAGCTGGGCAAATTTGCAAGGTGAAGACAGCCTGTTAACGAAACGACTCGTCGCAAGCATGTTCCTGGAATACGAAACGGGGCGAGAGGGTTTCCGTGAAATGTTGCTTGCTCAGTTGCACCAGCTGATTATTCATTTGTCGCGGTGCAATGAGTTGGCCGATAGTCGAGATCAACAACGGCTACTTCCTTTGGCCCGCGCCATCGCATATATGGAAGATAATTACCAGACTACCGAGATATTGCTTGGCGACATAGCTTTCTCCGCGTGTATCGGTGCTCGACAGCTAGAACGTCTGTTTAGCCGCTATTTAGGGCGGCCTCCTATTCATTATCTTAAAGAGTTGCGGCTTAAGCGCGCAGAAGAAATACTACGTTATCAGCCTGAGAAGCGAATAGCCGAGATTGCGTTTCGATGTGGATTTTCGGATGCGAATTATTTTACACGTGCATTCAAAAAACTCTTTGGCTGCAGCCCAACAGAATACCGTAAAGGTATGTTGAGTGAGTCGTAAAATATAGCAAAAAAGTTTGAGAGGGTATTTTGAAATATTTCCCGGTTACCCACTTGCATTCATTGGTGCACAATAGGCCAGTGAGACGCCTGCAAGAGCAATCTCACACCGTTCATTTTTCTCTCGAATGCCTGGCCGCATATCGTATTTTAAGTTGTCGTCACTGTAAATGCTCACTTGCAGAGACCAAAAGTTTCGTTTTAAAACGTATGCGGTAATATCTGTCATCGATGACAGCACAGATTCTGTGCATGACAAAAGATACTATCGACATCAATAAAACAATCCTAGAGGTTGAAGCTCTTCTTGCTGGAAGTGATGATATGCCTCCAGCATTGGAGGCGTCAATTAACATGCCACTCCTTGTCGTAAAGCTATTAGCTGATCGATCTGGTTTAAACAGAAAAAACAGCAGTAAGCCGCCTTCTAGCGACCCAAATAGTGAAAAGAATGGGAGGTCTAAAAGTAAAAAACCTCGTGGTGGACAAAAAGGCCATAGGTGCCACAATCTTGAGCCTATTAATCATACCGATAAAATAACTGCGATTAATATCGACCGTAGAACCTTCCCCCGAGGTGATTACATTGCGTGTGAATATGAAAAAGGCAAGTATTTGATAGTTGCATTTCTCGTCAAGTAACAGAATATCGCGCGCAGATTCTGAAGGATGGTGCAGGCAAACGATTTGTCGCAACGTTCCCGCCAGGTGCAGCTCCTGCGACGCAATATGGTGCCAGCATCAAAGCGAATGCTGTATACCTGTCGATGTTTCAATTAATCCCTTATAAGCGCATCCAAACCCATTTTGATAATTTTTTTGACATTCCAATCAGCACAGGCAGTCTTGTTAACTTTAATGCCGATGCCTATCAAAGAGTGGACGTGTTTGAAACGTATAAAATCACTGAAGATGGTGAGCATGGACTATTCTTATGATCGAGAGAAAGGCACCTCCCCTAAGAAATGCTCAATGTTAAATTTAGGGGGTGGTAACAATTTACGACGATAAATGAAACTGATACTTGAGAATCCGTAACCTTTTTCTCGCCGCTAAAAAGGGGGGATGCAAGCGCTGCCTACCATCACTCCCCAATCGGGAAGATAGTGAAATTAAGTTGGGTTTTTTTAAGACTGTGGTTTTATTACCATAGAGACCAATTTCCTGTGGTCAACACATAAGCAGACAGGCATAAGTTTGTCGTCCCATGTGCAATTATGGCGTCCAAGACTGTACCTGTCTTTAACCTAAGTGCGCCATACGCCAAGCCTGCAATGATACCGGCAAACCATTCGCCATGCATCGCCCCAAAAACAATGGAAGAAACAGTGAGTGCGAATATTGGGCGCGTGATAGTGCCATTGAGCGTCACTGGCAAGCCCGAGAGCTTGCTAAAAAGATAACCTCGAAACATAAGCTCCTCTGCAATTGCCACCGTAATCGATGCACCAACTACCCGGAAAATTACCCAAGATAAAACTACCGGCCGAGAGCTCTCCGAAATTGTACTGGCAACTAATATGTTTTGCGACTCATCACTAGGCACTAGCGCTACCCATAGAAAAAACACTCCGAGCCCAACGCATATAGCAAGTGGATTAAAAGAAAATGGTTTGAATGAGTAATGCCTCCAGCTAAAATATATTACTGTTCCAGTAGCGATAACTCTAAGGGGGTACAGCCAGTCAACTTGTGAGGTGAATGCCGAAGTGATTAAAGTGCTGGCAAGCAGGGCAATTATGGGAGCAATTGTTGGCGCGGCGAGAGGGTCTATGGCTGGTAGCGAAGACCGGGAATTTTCTATTCCAAACAATGGATGCTTATGTGCAAGCGCCAAAATACCAATTGTGGACACAATGAACGTAATCCAGCCGGCTTGACTATGAAAGCCGCCAATAGCAACATCCTCAGAAAAACTATTACCTATGGCAATTAGCAGAGAAATTCTAAGCGCATTGAGAACCCATATAATCACAATACCAATAGGAAACAATAGAAAGGCTTGCGGGAAACGAAAACCACTTCGATAGGCAGACAAATATAACGCGGTGAATACGGTGATTAAACCCATGCCCTCATAACCAGAGCAAGCTGGTGCAATATTAACTTTAAATGTCTCCGTTCCTAATATCTTTAGTTCGGGGAGTACAACAATATCAGGGTAAATTAAACCCAGGAAAAATGCGGATAATTGAAACGTGGCTCCACTCAGCGGATTCCATAGTTGCTGTGCAAAATAAGTTAAAAGGAGTGTAAACAAGCCAGCACCGCCGGCAATGGCCAAGGTTGCTTTTTCGGAGGTAAAAAAATGCAGCCAGAATGGTAGTGGTGCGAAGCACATAGCCCAAAAAATCAATGTACTTAAGAGTGCCGCAAGCCAAAAGACAATTAAACTGACGCTTATTGCAACAGATGGCGCGCTGTCAGTGGTTTGGTCAAATATCAAGGCGCTTAATATAAAAAACACTGTATAAGCCAATAATTCAACGCCTACAAATTGCAGCCAGCTCAATCTCTGTTTTGATTCAAACAGAGGTGATTGAATGTAGGTAGGAATTTTTTTCCAAAGGAGCAGCAAAGATAACGTAAGGGCGACGATCGAGAATTTGGCAAAATGACCAGCATATGCCAGGAGGGCAAAGCCTGAATGGTTTAGAAACCGAGGCTGATGGGCGTCAAAATTAAAACTGATAAGTAGCAGCTGAGTTACAAGTAGAAGCCCCAAAAAAATAAAACGATAAGACTGAGGTATGCTACTGAGACTTTGCGGAAAACCGAGCATACTGCTCCAAATGGTGATACATAAAAAGTACTATAGCTAGCCACGCTCAATCGCTTGACTAGCTATATATTCACCACATTACTTTTTGCGGATTTTTTCTCTAACATAAGTGATAACACTTGCCGTAAGCGCTATTGCAACAATTGCTCCAGTACCGTTTAGCTCTGGCACGGTTGGCGTTGTAGCAACGCTCGCAGCCATAACGTCAGTAGCAAATGTCAGCTGACCGAGGGCCAGCAGTCCTAAAGTTTTTAGCTTGTTCATTTCATGTCCTTGGTAGTGAGTTAGAATTTTTCTTCTGTTATATACACAAAGCGGAACCAAGCATCCCAATTGCAATGAGCTTGTTAGTCGTGCTTAATCAATTTTTGTGCCATATAAGTTAATGTCTTATATTTCAACGGGTTAGCGAGATTTCTGGGTTGCCATGATTGTCGATCGTAAAGAAAACCGACACTGTCTTTTGGTTTTACAAATCCAGATGAATTACGTAGAGAAGAAAAATTAGTTCAGCACTCTACACCGTTATTTTAACCTGTCACGTCAGTGTTCCCCTATTTGATGTGACCGTGAGACTAATCTAGCTACAAGCATACTCATAATCCATACAAAAGACTTATCGGTTAGTATTGCATTTTGAGCCGCCCGAATTGTGAATGTGCTTATACGCACTATTCTTGCCTCAAAAAATAACGGATTAACAAAGTCACCTTTTTTCGCAACAATCTCTCTTTTTTCTAGTGCTTTAGCATGTTTTTTATCGGATGGGTGGATCAATTCGGGATCTTGGGTCTCTGAAGTTTATTCAAGTACAAGCATTAAATTATAGCTCACTGAGCTGAAGCGCATTTGATTTTTCAGTGCGTTAACATCAGAGGGCCAGGCCTTTTTTCTTTTAAATTACCTGTACTGTTATTGAGCGCTTTCTCAATAGTCGAGCGTTTGTAGTACAGCATGGCAATAGTTCCGGGATTGACATATGTAGGCAATGTCGTCATAAAGCAGTGACATTTCTGTGTTTCTGGATCACGGTAATTCACCACGCTACATTTCATATACCCATATCCATAAACATTGTAGCCCTCAACCCCTAAATTTATTTTATTACTATTGTCGAAGGGAGTGGAGTCAAAAAAGGTTGGGTGTAGTTCCTTTGCTACGACGAAATAATCAATAAAAACACAGTATTACAGAGAAAAGTAAAAAATAGAGGCCATTTTGTGGTAATTACAAGGTAACGAAACAACGTAACCTAACAAATATGGCCCCTCTATCGAATACAGCATACCTCTGCAGCTTGAACGAATCATTCTTTGATGATGAAAAAGAACATCTAGAGACTATAATCATTGAGCTACAGTCAGATGTATCTATAGTCAAAGAGCCGGCGAAATTGAGTGCAGCATCAACAAACAAGGGCTTGAGTCATACGGCTACTACTACAGGGCTCCCTCTACAGCATAGCTTCTAAAGAAGCTTCCCTAAGCATTTTCAACCCTGAAAGCGGTAAACATCTAAATCATGTTAGGCGTGGAACAGTTCGGACGCTTACCTCCCTGTTTGGAAACGTAACCGTTACAAGAATGAGCTATGGCCAGAGAGGGGAGTCTAGCCACTTTCCTCTATAGGGTAATATTAACTGTCCCACTGTTAATATTCTGACGGTATCAGGCACAGGGTTGCTGCGGAAGCTACTAAAAGCTCGTTTGATAATGTAGTCGAATCTATTGATACGACAACTGCAGGTCATGCTCTAAAGCGTCAAATTTTAAACTTAGCGCAGGATGTGTCCCAAGATTTTGAGGCCTATTATAAGCAAAACCGTTTTGAAAAACCCTAAAAAACGAAAGATTTACTGGTGCTTAGTTTTGACAGTAAGGGAGTTGTCATGCGCAAGGAGGACCTAAGAGAATGCACAAAAAATCGGCTGAAAAGCGTAATAAACTTGAAGGTCGATTAAGCCCCAGAGAAAAGAAGGATCGTAAGCAAATGGCTATGGTAGCCGCCGTTTACACTTTTACGCCTCATGAGCGTACGGCTGAAAGCATCATGAATATAGCGGACGAAAAAGAAAACGTATTTGCCTTTAGGGTGCCCATTAGAAATAAGCCGGTATGGGCCAGTCTCGAAATAGACTCCGAAGAAGTAATCAGGGAGGGTTTTCAGGAGGCGCTACAAAGGGATCCCAGGCAAAAAGCGTCCATTGGTTATTTTGATTGATCGCTTGCCACCCCAAATCAAGATGATCAGGAAGGTTTAGCAAGAGTTTAAAATAAAGGCAACAATTGTTGTGGACTTTATCCGTGTTCTAGAATATTTATGGACGGCGGCATGATGTTTTTTTGAAAAGGGCAATCCAGCTGTTGAGCAGTGGATTTCGGATCGAGCTGTTAGAATATTACAAGGAGAGTGTGCTCAAGTAGCAAAAGGGATACGCCAGAGTGCGACCAAGAAAGACGTTGTAAATCGTGATGGCGTGGATAGATGTGCGAATTACTTGTTGAATAACAAATGCCGGTTGAAGTATTGTGAACCTTTAGATTAGGGGCTCCCCAGAGCGAACGGCTCGATTGAAGGTGCCTGCCGCCATCTTATCAATGACAGCCTGGATATCTCGGGCGGGAGCGCGATGGAGTTTGTTGGAGGGGGGCTGAAGCGATATTAAAACTACGCTCACTTAAATCGAGTGGAGACTTTGACAATTATTAGAAGTTCTATAAGGAGAAATCGAATGGCAGGCTGTATTCTGCTTTTAAATTGGGACATTATTCTGAAAAACCGTCGTAGCAAAGGAACTACACCCAATTTATTTAGTGTTGCTGGGCAGGTAAAAATCATTTAGACAATCGAGAGCTTTTGGGGCGAGGTCTTGTCGTTCGGGGGTGTTAAACACCTCGCGAATTTCACTCACCTTATTCATTCAAATTTGATAAGCATCTATGTAAGTTTTTGTTTATGCTTGTGTTCATTTTTGAATAGCGCGTTATTGATGTGCCATCAACAAAAGGTGCTAAATGAATACAAAAATTCTTATTGGAATTCCAATGGTAGGTTCTATGACTTCTGTGGCTCCCGGGTGCGGTAATACCCCCAAACATACTGATGATTTGTCTCACCCCAAGTATAAAGATGCGTCGCTGCCGGTGGAAATCAGAGTTGAAGATCTGATTGGACGCATGACTGTCGACGAAAAACTCGCCCAATTGCAGGGTATATGGGTTAAACGTCATCAGTTAGAAAATGACGCGGGTGAGTTTATTGCCGACCACGCGTCGGAAATTTTGGGGCAGGGCATCGGCCAAATATCGCGCCCCAGCGAAAATAAATGGCCCGACTCCGCGAATAAAAGCCCGCGCGCCACAGCGGAATTTGTCAACGCTGTGCAGGGCTGGCTGCTGGAAAATACGCGTTTGGGCATTCCGGCCATTTTTCATGAAGAGGCGCTGCACGGTCACGCGGCGGTAGATGCAACGAGTTTTCCGCAAGCCATTGCGCTAGCCAGTACCTGGGATACCGCGCTGGTCGAAAACGTGTACACACTAGCTGCGCAAGAGATGCGCGCCAGAGGTGGGCAGCAGGCCCTAACGCCAGTATTGGACGTCGCGCGGGACCCACGCTGGGGGCGCATCGAGGAAACTATGGGGGAAGACCCATACTTGGTTGCGGCCCTGGGTGTTGCCAGTGTGCGAGGCTTCCAGGGGCCGGGGCCGGGAATTGCCGATGATAGGGTGATTGCCACCTTAAAACATCTTGCAGGGCACGGCCAACCGGACGGTGGTAATAATGTCGCGCCAGCTCATATGGGCGAGCGCACCCTGCGTGAGGTGTTTTTATTTCCTTTTGAAGCGGCTATTGAATTGACGGGTGCCAAAAGTGTAATGGCTTCCTACAACGAAATTGACGGCATTCCCTCCCACGTCAACGGCCAACTACTCAACACCATTTTACGTCAGGAGTGGGGCTTTGATGGCGTGGTAGTAAGCGATTACTTTGCGCTGGCAGATCTGGTGAGAATGCACGGTGTGGCAGCCGACAAGACACAAGCCGCAAAGCTGGCACTGCGGGCGGGTGTTGATGTAGAGCTGCCCGATGGCGACACCTTCTCTTATTTAAAAGAATTGTTAGCTACCGGAGACATTAGCGAAGCCGAAATTGATACTGCCGTGTCTCGGGTGTTGCGCCAAAAGTTCGAATTAAAGCTCTTTGAGCATCCCTTCGTTGACGCCGATTATGCGGATGCTTTTGTTGGCCGAGAGGCGCATCGCGCATTGGCATTGGAAGCGGCTGAAAAGGCCATGGTGTTGCTTAAAAATACTGACGGTCTCCTACCTATCAATGCGGCAGAATTAAAATCCATCGCGGTAATCGGCCCTCATGCCAATGAAACACTTCTGGGTGGCTATAGCGATGTACCTCGTCAAACCGTGTCGGTACTTGCGGGCATTCGCAGCTATCTTGCTGCCAGTGTTGCTACAAACACTACTACACGCGCGGTTAAAAGTGTCGATGTGGGCTTTGCGCGGGGTGTCGATTTTACCCAGCCGCCACTACTTGCCTCTGAAGATCCATCGGCAAGCACCTATTCCAAAATACGTTGGGTGCAAAACGAAGTGACGCTGGTCAGCCCAGCAGATAATCAGCCGCTCATTCGTGAGGCCGTCGAATTGGCGCAGCGCAGCGACGTGGCCATTGTGGTGGTGGGTGATAACGAAGCTACATCGCGTGAAGCCTGGGCGGAAAATCATTTGGGTGATCGCACGCAGATAAACTTGATGGGCGATCAGCAGGCCTTGGTGGATGCGGTATTGGCGACCGGAACACCCACCGTAGTCTTGCTGATTAACGGTCGACCGCTGGCCATTAACGAGATTAACGAACGTGCTCCAGCGATTATTGAAGGCTGGTATTTGGGGCAAGAAACCGGCACGGCGGTGGCCAAAGTGTTATTTGGTGATGTGAATCCTAGCGGCAAATTACCGCTCAGTTTTCCACGTTCCTCGGGTCATATCCCTGCCTACTACAACTACAAACCCAGCGCTAGGCGCGGCTACGCTTTTGACGAGGTAAGCCCGCTGTACCCCTTTGGCTTCGGTTTAAGCTATACGCAATTTGAATACGCTGATATGAGTATTGATGATAGGGATGCGCACGCTAACGGTAGGGTTAAGGTGAGCGTAAAAGTTACTAACACCGGGGAACGTGAGGGAGTGGAAATTGCACAGCTGTATATTCGCGACCCCATCGCTAGCGTTACCCGACCGGTGAAAGAGCTAAAAGGCTTTCACCGCTTGTACTTGGCCGCGGGAGGCACGGCGCAGGTGAGTTTTGAATTGAGTATCAATCAATTGGGTTTTTACAACAGCGAAATGCAGTATGTGGTGGAGCCGGGAGATATACACGTGATGCTGGGAAGCTCGTCAGCCGATATTCGTCAGCAACAAACCTTTACCATTGTGGGAGAAGTGACCGAGGTAGGCAAAAATAAGGTTTACCTGGGTACCTCGGCCGCACAGATTTTAGCTGCGGGGAATTCCATCAGTCGATATTGAACATGGTAACCGCATCGGCTTGTTGTTTTGTCAGATTTGATAACAAGTGAATTATTTTTATGCGTGATAGTGTCGCTCCCTTTGTTGTGAGGCCTTGGTGTTAACGGCTACTAAAAAATATAGGTGCGTTCAGTATTAAAACTTCAGAGTTCTCGAAATACTGTACATCATTATATTATCATTTCTACAAAATATATTTTCGTCGAAATTATTAGTTTACCTTTGGCATCACCAAAGCACCCTTTAATCGCAATGAATTGACCTTGCTACCGCAAAAAAGGCATTGTTGACATTATTAAAATTCATGCGCAACAAGGCGGGTTTGCTGTCTTCATTGGCGAACCTCGCGTCGGGAAAGCTGGGCATTAATACCTTCGATAGTGCGGCGATTGAGCTGATAGGACGTTCCTCCCAGGGCAACTTACGGCAGTGCCGAAACCTGTGTTCTGGCAGCCTTATCGAAGCCTGAAGAGAGACAAAGAAGATTGTCACCATCTCTCACGTCAACGCCATTCTCGTGCAGGCGCATCGGTCGGCGCTCCGATGGCGCTCGAACGAAGAGTTGATCAAGCAGCACGTGGCCTAGGTGAAGAGGGAGACCTGATATGACCATGACAAATCGTTCGGGAATCGATTTTAACAGCTGAAAGCTGGCCCGTAGGGCGAGGTATAGGAAGTACCTTGTGAAATTAGCCACTTCAGAACCCATTAGAATGCCGAGGAAGCGCATTCCGTCATCGCTTTTTTAGACGAGCTGAGCGATAGCCTTTGGGAAACGCATAAAGTCGACATCATCGAATATTACATAGAAAACCAAACAGAAATCGCCAGCCAAGACCATCGCTAAATCGATTGGCTGAAAAGAGCATGACGCGATCGACTTTTAAAGCAGGGTTCATAAGAAAGCGTTCAATGATGTATTTAGAGGAACGGAATTGTCGCCCATTTTGTATGACTGGAAATTGCAACAAAACTTCTA
>JBLHGN010000043.1:0-17779 GCA_047616325.1 Lentisphaeria bacterium | reverse complement strand
GGGCCCAGCACTGCCATCCATAATAGGCACTTCGTCGGCGCTTACATCGATAATGGCGTTATCTATACCCATGCCGGCCATGGCAGAAAGCAGATGTTCAACCGTCGACACCCGCACATCGCCCTTCATGAGTGTGGTAGACAAGGTGGTATCGCCCACGTTTTCGGCTTTGGCTTCTATTTCAACAATCGGGGCTAAATCTACTCGTCTGAATATAATGCCGGCGTCAATGGCTGCAGGTCGTAATGTCAGATATATCTTCTGCCCAGTGTGAAGCCCTACACCCGTTGCACGTATCTCATTCTTCAGAGTTCTCTGTTTAATCATTCTGTTCAATTCTCGGTTTTGGCATGCGTATTAAGCTCAGCTGAAGCGAGTGTTTTAGGCTCGGGCGTAAAAAGGGCGCGAACAATACCAGAAACTCGCCCAGGTAGAAAATCTGAAACGTCTACTTTGCGATTCCAGTAAAAGGCCGGCACACAGCGGGGCACGCAAAGGGACCACCTCAAAACTGGTCACACATTGAACAGCACCCATCACTCAAACGCAACCAAAATGCCACTACTTATGCACAAATTTGAATCATAAAGTATTTGAGAAAAACATTGGCGTATCAGGTTGCATTTGTGAAACCCGCTACAACTAGCTCTTTATCTAAAAGCGCTGCCTGTTAGAGCCAGCGGTGATCCATCGGTTCAAAAAGCCACAGAAATTAAGCACATTACCTTGCTGAGTTATTGGGTACGGTTCAATGGATATCACATAAATGGGTGCCCGTCCAGATCGGCTGACTTCAGATAATCTAAGAATAAGCACTCAATCAATTACCCCATTAGTATTTTTCGACGAGCCTAATCGGCCTGCCGACGCAAAAATGCGGGTATATCTAAATACTCCATGTCTTTATCGGTAGCAATAGATGGCTGTGCTTGACTACCACCTGCCGCGGCCTTTTTAGCGCGTAGCGCCGGTGGACGGTCCAATGCGGCATAGTCAGGTCGGCCATCGCGACCGCGAGTGTTGTCGACAACAACCTTAGTGGGAGGTTTTTCGGCTACACGGCCGCCCGCAAGACCAGTAGCGACTACAGTCACGCGAATCTCGTCCGACATTTCATAGTCGATCACAGTACCCACCACAACGGTTGCTTCACCCGATGCAAATTCTTCAATGATGTCACCTACTTCGGCAAACTCGCCTAGAGTAAGATCTTGACCACCGGTGATATTTACCAAAATACCGCGCGCGCCTTGCAGATTTACGTCTTCGAGAAGTGGGCTGCGTATTGCCGCCTCGGCGGCTTCACGCGCACGATTTTCGCCTTTTGCCTGGCCGCTACCCATCATTGCCATACCCATTTCAGACATTACAGTGCGCACGTCGGCAAAATCCACGTTGATCATTCCAGGACGAATAATCAAATCAGCGATGCCTTGCACAGCGCCAAGCAAGACATCATTGGCCGCTTTAAATGCATCCAACAAGCTCGTTGTTTTGCCCAATACTGAAAGTAGTTTTTCATTGGGAATGGTAATCAGCGAGTCGACACGATCTTGCAACTGTTTAATACCCTCCTCGGCTAAGGCCATTCTTTTCTTGCCTTCAAACGGAAAGGGTTTTGTAACTACGGCTACAGTAAGAATTCCCATCTCACGTGCGACCTCGGCAATGACTGGTGCGCCGCCTGTTCCGGTACCGCCCCCCATGCCCGCTGTAATAAAAACCATATCGGCACCATTAAGCACTTCGGCAATACGCTCTTTATCTTCCATCGCTGCCTGTCGCCCAATTTCAGGGTTAGCCCCTGCACCAAGACCTTTAGTTATGCCGTTACCAAGCTGTAAAATTGTGCGGGCTTCAATATTTTTTAAGGCCTGCGCGTCCGTATTTGCACAAATGAATTCAACCCCGTCTACGGAATTGGTAATCATGTGCTTAACCGCATTGCCGCCACCGCCACCAATGCCGATAACTTTAATAACTGCATTTTCTGGTATGTTATCTACTAACTCAAACATAATAATTCCCCGTTGTTCACCTTAAAAAATATGTGTATAAAAGCCGTAATACATTTATGTATTACGGCCAATGTTAAAAATTTCTTCTAAACCACGCTTTGATTCTACTCAACAGAGTTTCGCTATCGTCACTGACGTAGGAACTGTGATGCCCTTTATTTTTCCCGTACAATAACAAACCTACACCCGTCGAATAAATGGGATTGTTGACGATATCTTTTAAACCTGAAACATTTTGCGGCGCTCCCAGTCTCACCGGCATATGAAATATTTCTTCGGCCAAATCGACTACGCCTTCCATTTTTGAAGTGCCGCCCGTTAACACTATGCCTGCGGCAATTAAATCTTCGTAGCCACTGCGGCGCAGTTCTGCCTGTACCAAAGTAAACAATTCGTCATAGCGCGGTTCGACAACCTCTGCCAAGGCTTGCCGTGAGAGATCGCGAGAAGGTCGTTCACCAACGCTGGGAACTTTTATTGTTTCCTCAGCACCAGTGAGTTTTGCGAGAGCGCAAGCGTAACGAATTTTTATTTCTTCGGCATGCTGAGTCGGCGTGCGCAAGGCCATGGCAATATCATTGGTAACCTGATCACCAGCGATAGGAATAACCCCCGTGTGCCGAATTGAACCCTCAGTAAATATGGCGATATCGGTTGTACCACCACCAATATCCACGATACACACACCCAACTCTTTTTCGTCGTCTGTAAGTACCGCATAACTCGAGGCCAATTGTTCAAGAATAATATCTTCCACTTCGAGCCCACAGCGGCGAATACACTTTTCAATATTTTGCGCAGAATTAACGGCGCAGGTAACCAAATGTACTTTCGCCTCCAAACGCACGCCCGACATACCTAGCGGTTCTTTCACACCTTCCTGCTCATCTATGCGATATTCCTGCGGCAAGATGTGCAGGATTCTTTGATCCGCGGGAATTGCTACCGCCTGCGCGGCATCTATAACGCGGTCTAAATCCTGAGCGAACACCTCACGATCTTTTATGGCGACAATTCCGTGAGAATTAAGGCTACGAATGTGACTTCCTGCAATACCCACATACACTGAGTGTATTTGACAACCTGCCATCAATTCCGCCTCCTCAATGGCGCGCTGAATGGAGTGAACTGTAGATTCGATATTTACCACAACACCTTTTTTTAATCCCGATGATTTACTCGAGCCAATACCAACAATCGACAAGTCACCCTCTGAAGAAATCTCTCCAACTATTGCTACGACTTTGGACGTTCCAATATCCAAACCTACAATCATTCTCCCCCCGCCTGAAGTCGCCATCATTTCACCCCAACATTCTGTTGACCAACATCCTCACTCTGTACAGCAAGCAAATTTGCATTTTCGCGCCACTGTACGGCCAGACCCTTTTGATAACGCATATCGATAATTTGTATTGCGTCTTTAGAATTTTGTAAATATTTTTCGTAGACCAAAATAAATTCTTCCAATTTCTCTTGTATTTCTTCCTGCCCCAAAACCAAATAAAATTTTCCGTCAAGTTCTACCCTCCACGACATCTTACTATCCACCGCCAACCCACTCACACTCAAATCACTTCGACCCAACAATTTAGACACGAGCAAGTAGTTTCTCGCCACATCTCTACTCTTTGCCTCATCGCCTGAAAGCATCGGCAATTCTTTAAGGTTCGTATTTGAATCCACCTTTATCAATTCGCCCTCACGACTAATAAAACCGTTATTACTCCAGCGTGCGATCGGTTTATGCTCGGCGATGGTTACCTTTAAATTGTCGGGCCAAATGCGCTGAATAACCACACTCTCCACCCACGGACTCAACTCAATGGCTTGTTTTATGACATTAAGATTCATTTCAACAAAATCCCCATTCAGCTCACCCGTAATAAGTGCCTGTACTTTTTCTTTTGATATAAAGTTAAACTCACCTTCGATTATGACATTGGACACTGGCCTATGGGCGACCCGTTCAGCTCGTTCTATTGTTTCGTGCCAGTTAACACTCATTAAAAAATACACTACCAAACTAAGAGCCACACCATATAAGCCTACCCGACCCCACTTTAGGGAACCTGTCGAATCCTTACGATCTGCCGACTTGCCACTTTCGATCCACCGTGAGGCGCCTACTACTTTATCTCTTGATACTTTACTTTCTTCAGACCTGTCATTTCGGTAGGTATGGCTTGCGCCCGCCAAATTTTTAAGTTTACTTTTTTTGTCATCTTTCTTCTTTTCTTTTGGCTTTTTACCGGAGAAATCTTTCATTTCACACCGCGCTCGCCAGAATTTCTTTTACCAAATCTTCAAAGCTAAGCCCCGCCGCCTTGGCCGACATAGGCACCAAACTATGACTTGTCATACCTGGGACTGTATTCACTTCCAACAAATAAAATTCACCATCATTGCCTTGCATAATATCCACTCGCCCCCAGCCTTTACAGCCAAGTCCAGAAAAGGCTAGCTCTGCCAGAGCGTTTATTTCGCGCTGTTTGGTTCCACTTAAATCACAAGGGCAAATATACCTAGTATCGTTCGATATATATTTCGCCTCGTAATCATAAAACTTATTCTGTGTCGATAACTCAATAGTGGGAAACGCCACGCCATTAAGTATACTTACAGTAAATTCTCTACCTCGTATAAGCCTTTCGGCAAGAACCAGCTTGTCGAAACATTCAGCGTCCAAATAACCGAGCCGCAAGGCCTCTGCAGTATCGACGCAATGCATGCCTAGGCTAGAGCCTTCACCCGCAGGTTTAACAAAACACTCACCGCCTAAACATGTAATAACGTCCTGCCAATCCGTATCTTCAGATAGCACACGATAGTCAGGGGTGAGCAGCCCCTGCGCTTGCCAAATTTGCTTAGTTCTAAGTTTGTTCATGGCAAGCGCCGACGCAGCAACACCGCTACCGGTATAGGGTATGCGCATTATTTCAAGCAGTGCCTGAATTTTTCCGTCTTCGCCACCGCTGCCGTGCAAGGCAATAAATGCAATATCAAATTTTTGCGCCATAAGCTGCTCAATGACATTTTCACCCACATCAATAGCAAGCGATTTTATACCACTACGCGTTAACGATTCTATAACCGCCAAACCACTTTGGAGCGATATTGCCCGCTCAGCCGAAAGCCCACCATAGAGCACAGCTACGGTTTTAATGTGAGAGGCCTTCGACTCAAATTTTTTGACGATATCTATACACGTCATACTTTTTTCTCGGATCCCTTTTGTTGCTTCAATTTAAATATTTATAAGGCCATTTAAAGTCATGCTTTACTAACTTAAGCTACGTTTTGCCAGCTCCTTTGCGAGGGTACCCACGTTGCCGGCGCCTTGCGTTATAACGATGTCCCCAGGTTTTACAATATCTTTTATCACGGCTGGTACAGCCTCTACGCCTTCGACAAAAATGGGATCGATAACACCGCGATTGCGTATGCTTCGACTCAAGTGACGACTATCCGCACCTTGAATTACAGCTTCTCCCGCCGAATACACCTCCAGCAACACAAGCTGGTCTACTGTTGACAGTACGTCGACAAAGTCTTCGTACAAATCACGCGTGCGGCTATATCGGTGTGGCTGATAAACCATTACCAGTCGACGCTCTGGCCAACCCTTCCGCACGGCTTTAATGGTTGCGGCCACTTCGGTTGGATGGTGCCCATAGTCGTCCACCAACATAACTTTTTGATTGTTGAGTTCATCGACAATAAATTCACCATAGACTTCAAAACGCCGTCCTACACCGCTAAAGTTATGTAAGCCGGTGTAAATATCCTCATCGTCCACGCCTTCGTCGGTGGCCACTGCAACCGCAGCGGTGGCATTGAGCACATTGTGTAGCCCTGGCATATTGAGTACTAATGCAAGAGGCTTGGTATTTCCAGGACGCGAAACTTTAAAACTTAGTCGCGCTTCAACTTGCTTAACGTCATAGGCTCTAAAATCACACTCCGCGCCAAAACCATAGGTGATAATGGAACGCGAAACATCCGGCAATATTTCCTTAACAATGGCGTCGTCGCCACATACAACCGCAACGCCATAAAATGGCAAGTTATGTAAGAATTCGACAAATGTTTTCTTAAGTATATTAAAATCGCCACCATATGTATCCATATGATCGGCGTCGATATTGGTAACCACGGCCACCATCGGCTGTAAATGTAAAAATGATGCATCACTTTCGTCTGCTTCAGCCACTAAATAGCGACTTTCACCCAGGCGAGCATTACTGCCGGCACTCTTAAGCAGGCCACCTATCACAAATGTGGGATCTTTTTTCCCCGCGGCAAGAACCGATGCAATCAGACTTGTTGTCGTTGTTTTTCCGTGCGTGCCCGCAACGGCAATACCGTGTCGATAACGCATCAGCTCGCCCAGCATTTCAGCTCGCCTAACTACCGGAATACGCAATTCTTTCGCGGCAGTCAGTTCGGGATTATACTCATTCACTGCGCTAGAAATGACGATAACATTGGCCATTTTTATATTTTCTGGATGATGGCCGATAAAAATTCGAATTCCTAACGATGCCAGCCTTCGTGTTACATTCGATTCTTTTAGGTCTGAGCCGCTTACTCTGTAACCCTGGGTCAAAAGAACTTCCGCAATGCCACTCATGCCAGCACCGCCAATGCCAACAAAATGAATTTGGCTAATTCTTCTCATTTCCGGAATGTGATAAACAACAGCATCAGGCATGCACAAATTCCTCACAATTGTCGGCAAAAATTTGAGCCGCATTAAGTTTTGCCATTTTTTTTGCCTTTACTGACATATTCAATAACGTTTCTTTATCGAACAAAGTTTGCTCAAACAAAGCGGCCAAACTATCCGCGCTCAAATCACTTTGTTGCTTTACAATTGCCGCACCTACACGCTCGAGATGCCTAGCATTTTCTGTCTGGTGATCATCGATCGCATAGGGGTAAGGGATAAATATTGCCCCCAAGCCAGCGGCAGACAGCTCTGAAACCGTCAATGCTCCAGAGCGACAAACGACAATATCGGCCCAGGCAAAGGCTTCAGCCATATTGTCGATAAAGGGTTCTATGCGCGCTGGCACGCCCGCCTGGAGGTAATACCTCTTGGTCGCATTCAGCTTTCCTTCGCCCGCCTGATGCCATATCTCAAGTTGACCGAAGCTATCAGCACTAACAAGGTCTTTCAATGCTTGCAAAGCACTCGGCATTAATTCATTAATGGCTTGCGCTCCTCGACTACCACCGATCACCAACAGATTTATAGTATCTCCACGGCTGGAAAACCTAGCCTCAGGCAAATCAATATTTTCAATTTCTTGACGCACTGGGTTTCCAATACACACCCCGTTTTTAATACTGTCGGGGAATGCCATAAGTACTCGTTTGGCAATTTTAGCCAGTAACTTATTCGTTGTTCCTGCAATGGCATTTTGTTCGTGAATTAGTAGTGGAATACCCAATAGCTTTGCAGCCACTCCGCCAGGGCCAGCAACAAAACCACCTAAGCCAACTACTATATCTGGGTTTAATTTTTTTATGACTCTCAGTGCCCAATAGATCGAAGAAACTACATTTATTGGCGCAAGTAAAACACTCAAAAGCCCCTTTCCTCTAATGCCTCTTACTGGAATAAAATGTAGGCGTATTCCAGCGTTTGGAACCAAGCGCGCCTCTATACCCAGGCGTGTGCCCAACCACTCTACCTTAAAGTCACGCTGACTCAATTCGTAAGCTAGAGCCAAGCCGGGAAACACGTGGCCGCCAGTACCGCCGGCCATTATCAAGGCCTTCTTATTGCTCATTGCCTAGCTCCCAGTTCACGCGCAATACCAAGGCAACAAGGGCGCAGCAGATTAAAAGACTACTGCCACCATAGCTAATAAAAGGTAGAGTTAAGCCCTTGGTTGGCAACAAGCCAGATGCAACGCCCATATTAATAAAAGCCTGCACCGCCAACATAACCCCTATGCCCAAACACAAATAGGCGCTAAACAATCGGCCCTGCTCGCTGGCCCGTTTTGCCAATTTAAATATTTGGCATATAAAAAATACAAATAATGCAATTAGAAATATTGCGCCAAGCAAACCAAACTCTTCGGCAATAATGGCAAATATGAAATCTGTGTGGGCCTCTGGAAGAAAAAATAATTTTTGCAAGCTGTTGCCTAGCCCTAAACCGAACCATTCACCACGCCCAAAAGCAATTAGAGATTGAACAAGTTGATAGCCACTGTCGAACTGTCGCGCCCAAGGGTCCATAAATGCGACCAATCTTTCCCAGCGGTAGGGAGACAGCACTGCAATTACACTGAACCCGGCAACACCTGCAGCGGCAAGCAATAAGAACCTAATAATAGGAACGCCCGCTACAAACATCATGGTGCCCATCGTGAGACAGATAACGACTGAACTGCCAAAATCGGGTTCTAACAGCAGCAACACAACAATCACTCCAATAATGGAAACCATAACCGCAAATGCTGTCCAGCTTGACCTAACGTCCTGACTTCGCCTATCGAGATAACTTGCAAAAAACACCAAGAGGCAGAACTTAGCCAACTCTGATGCCTGCATAGATAAGGGTCCGAAAGACAACCAACGACGACTGCCATTCACAACCTTGCCTAATCCAGGTATTAACACGGCAATAAGAAACAAAATAGCCAGACATATAAAGATAGGGGAATACTTTTTCCATATTTGAGTGGGTACTAAGGTGATCATGAAACCCGAAACCAGTCCCATAAGTAAAAATGTGCTCTGCTTCTTTAACATCAACCACGGGTCGTTATAGCGCTCAGCCGCAAAGTCGATAGAACTTGAAGCCACCATAATCAGCCCAATACTGATAAGTGCCGCCACGGAAAATACTAGCCCACTGTCAAATCTGCCTTGATTAAAGGGATTGGAAATATTGAAAGTTATGCCTGTCATTACACAGCCTCCTTTGTTTTTCCACTCATCACAGCATCGACAAACATTTGCCCACGCTCTTCGAAATTGGCGAACATGTCAAAACTGGCACACGCAGGCGCGAGCAGGATAACGTCGCCGTACTCTGCACAACTTTCAGCCACTTGAACTGCACTTTCCATGGTGCTCGCAAAGCAAATCTTCACATGCTCGGCTACTGAGCCTGCTATTTTCTGAGCGTCTGTACCAATTAATACCAACACGCGTACACAGGCATTAATATTTTTGCCAAGCTCAGAAAAAGAAGCGCCTTTACCGTCCCCACCCGCAATTAATATTATGCCATTATATTCTGGCGCAAGCCCTCTAATTGCCGCTTCCGCCGCGCCTACATTGGTCGCTTTGGAGTCGTTTATAAAAGTTACGCCGTTTCGCTCTGTTACCCACTCACAACGGTGAGGCAATCCCGTAAAACGTTGAAGTACATCGCAACAGGCGGCACGTCTGATTCCTGCTGCATCACATATGGCAAAACAAGCGAGTGCGTTGCGAATATTATGCAGCCCCTTAATCTTTATATCGTCTTTTTGAATTAAGCGATCACCACCACACAAGAGCCAACCTGTTTCTGGCGAAAAGGTATAGGCTGTTTCTTCTAACTCAGCACCGTGGGGAAAGCCAAAGCCATAACGCTCAACACCCTTGGCAATGGGCGGACGCGTGAGTGGGTCATCCAGGCTGTAAACAACGTGCTTGGCGCCCCAAAAAATACGCTGTTTGGCGGTAACATAGTCGGCCAGCGTGTTGTATCGATCCATATGGTCTGGCGAAATATTTAACACACAAGCAACCTCGAGATGAGGTGAAGATGTACTCTCCAACTGAAAACTTGAAAGTTCAAGTATGTATAAGGCGAAAGACGCGTCCAACAGCTCTAAAGCCGGAATGCCAATATTGCCTCCGACACCTACATTTAGGCCACAGCTTTTTGCGATCAAACCCAGCAAAGTTGTAACGGTAGACTTTCCATTTGAACCAGTGATACCAATAACCGGTGCTTTTGCCTCGCGTAAAAACAATTCGATATCACCTATTACCGGCTTTCCATATTGCAAAGCCTTAACAACAATATTTTCTTCACGAGAAACACCTGGACTTAATACTAATTCTTTTGCCGATGCGATCACGTCGTCACCCAGAGTAGCAAAATATTGATTTACAGCAGGGAATTCGATAGTGAACTGTTTCGCTAACGCAGCATCCGATCGCGTATCAAACAGGCAAAACCGCTCTCCTCGTTTGCTGAGGTAACGGGCGATAGACAGGCCCGTTGCTCCCATGCCAACGATCAACGAATAGGTGTCACTTGTTATCAATTGCGCCAATGCTCCTACCTCAGTTTAAGGGTCGCTAGACCAAATAAAACCAGCATCACTGTTATTATCCAAAAGCGAACAATAACCCTAGGCTCCGGCCAACCCTTCAATTCAAAATGATGATGAATAGGTGCCATTCTAAATATGCGTCTACCTGTTAATTTAAAGGATGCAACCTGCAATATGACGGATACTGTTTCCATCACAAAAATACCAGACATAATAAAAAATACGATTTCGTGGCGCACAATTACAGCGATAACACCCAGGGCTGCCCCGAGGGCCAGGGCGCCAACATCACCCATAAACACTTGCGCTGGATAGGTGTTGAACCATAAAAACCCTAATCCCGCACCGGCCATTGCACCACAAAATACAACCAACTCACCCGAGCCGGGAATATAGGGTATGTGTAAATAATTGGCGAAATTAAAGTTACCGACTAGATAAGCAATAATTCCTAAGGCAGACCCTATCATCACCGTTGGCATAATAGCCAAACCATCTAGACCATCGGTTAAGTTCACTGCATTACTAAAACCCACGATCATAAAGTAAGTTAAAATCACATAGAAAAAACCCATCTCTATCGCGATATCTTTAAAGAAGGGAATATACAGTAGGGTTTCTTCGGGTACTGTTCTGGTCACATACAAGCCGTAGGCCACCGTAAAACCCAAGATCGACTGCCAAAAATATTTCCATTTAGCGGGTAAGCCCTTTGAATTTTTTTCCACCACTTTGCGATAATCGTCAACCCAACCAATCAAACCAAAAGTAAAGGTAACAAACACAACAGCAACCACATAGCGATTATCCAAATTTGACCAAAGCACGGTGGAAAGTAAAATCGCAAAAAGAATCAGGCCCCCGCCCATAGTCGGCGTACCTGATTTACTCAAATGACTTTGCGGACCATCGTCCCGAATTGCCTGACCTATTTGCAATTCGTTTAGTTTTCGTATCATCCAAGGACCGAGCAAAAGAGAAAGGCCAAGTGCGGTTGCCACACCCAAGATTCCCCTAAAGGTAAGATATTGGAACACGCTAAACGCACCAATATATTGTTCCAGATATTTTGCCAACATTACCAACATCAGTGCATTACCTCATTTGATGTTAAAGCCTTCACCACTGTTTCCATCTTGGCACTTCTGGACCCCTTAACTAACACACACGAAATCTCATTAATCGTGGAAATTAAACGCTTAATAAGATCGTCTTTATTCTCGCAGTGGTTATCTTCACTTCCAAATCCGGAAGATATGCCCCTGGAATCTTTACCAACGGTGTATACCCTACCTATGCCTTTTGTCTTTGCATAAACACCAAGCTCTTTATGGAATGCGGCTGAATGCCCTCCCAGCTCGGCCATATCGCCACTCACCAAAATAGAATTAGGATTGCCTGCCAGTACATCAATTGCCGCTTTCATTGATCCGGGGTTTGCGTTGTAACTATCATCAATTATCGTGGCGCCATTTATTCCACAAAGCACTTGCATACGTCCATTTTCACCGGTAAAACTTTCCAGCCCGCGCTTTATTTCGCAAAAGCCAACACCCATAACATAAGCGCAAGTGGCAGCCGCTAGCGCATTATTCAAGCTGTGCCTACCAAGCACACCTAACTGTATTCTGCACGACGCTTCCCCTACTACTAACAAGAATTCACAACGCCCAAGTGCGTCTGCAGTCACCTCTGCGGCACGCACGAGGGTAATAACTTGTTCGCAATTAATGGGTAGGCTTTCTAGTTCTGCACGGCTTGTAAAGCCAACAACTTTGCGAGCTCCCAAGTCGCCGAGCAAAATATTTAGATGGGCATCGTCTAAATTCACCACAGGAATAGATAAATTTTGACTCGTTCCATAAATTGCAGACTTTTCTCTTGCTATAGCTTCTACTGTTCCGAAACCCTCTACGTGTGCCGGCATTACATTGTTCACCAAGGCAACATCGGGTTTAATTAAACGGGTAAGGTAGGAAATTTCACCAACTCCACTAGTACCCGCTTCAATTACGGCGAAATCGGCTTCTTGCGTTAAACGTAATAAGGTTAGCGGAACACCAATGTGGTTGTTAAAATTGCCTTGTGTAGCGATGCAGGTTCCCGCCTCATCACATATATTCTTTAACATTGCTTTGACACTGGTCTTACCGCAACTGCCAGTAATCGCTAAAACTTGACCGGTAAACTCGTGCCTAACTATTGCCGCAATTTCTCCCAGTGCAACGATGGAATCTTTTACTACCAATTGCGGCAAAGCTACGTTTAGGGCTCGCTCTACAACAAGTCCACATACACCTTTCTCTTTTGCGAGAATTGCATAATCATGGGCATCAAAGTGTTCGCCGCTTATTGCCACAAATAAATCGTTCACCTGCAGTGTTCTAGTATCGGTGCTCAGCGTTGAAAACTCACAATCTCCACCTCGACAGATACCCACTCCAGCACTTTGTAAGTCAGACAGCTTCATAAGCGCGTATCCTCTTGTGAGGAGGGCATGGCAGAGTGGGTGGCCCCTGCAATTAAACGCCCAGTCAGGGCTTGCTGTGCAACGAGATAATCACTAAATGTTTTTTTTTGATTACCAATTATTTGGTAATCCTCGTGACCTTTTCCGGCAACCAATACACAATCGTTTATCTCGCAATTATTGATAGCGAATTCAATCGCCTCTTTTCTGTCGCCAATTTTGGCAATGGCGCTGGTATTTTTTTCTCTAGAAAAACCCTGCGCTATATCATCGATAATCGAAGCGGGGCTTTCTGAGCGAGGATTATCGGAGGTCACCACCACACAGTGCGCATTCATTTGTGCAATTCGCGCCATTTGCGGGCGCTTACCTTTATCTCTATCGCCACCGCAACCAAACACCACCCATATTTTATCGCAAGTGTGCTGCGCCAATGCTTCCAGGGATTTTTCCAAGGCATCCGGGGTATGAGCATAATCAACATACACTTTCGGATATGCACCTTCCGATGGCGTATGAGCGAGTGGATCTACTCGCTGCATACGACCAGCCACTGGTCTTAATCTATGAATGCCAGCAACAACTTTTTCAAGGGATTGCCCAAGCCCACATATAGCCGTAACGGCAGCCAAAATATTGCTTAAATTGAACGAACCTACCATGGATGTAATAAAACTTACTGCGCCCCAAGGGGAGTGAATCGAAACCCGCATTCCCGTGGGAAAATATTCCACATCTTTCACATACACGTCGGCCTGGGAGTTTTTTATCGCGAAGCAAAAAAAAGGCTTTTGACTTTTTTGTAACGATTCCACCAAAGCCAAACCTAAGTCATCATCTAAGTTAATTATGGCAAGCTTGCTTTGTTCGCCGCAGACAAAGGCTGTTTTTGTTTCCGCGTAAGCGCTAAAACTCCCGTGATAATCTAAATGATCGCGCGTAATATTGGTTAGAATAACCGCGCCAAACGAGATCGAGGATACGCGATTTTGATCAATGCCATGGGACGACACTTCCATGCTCACCACGTCAACATGCTCATCAACTAAATCTGCCAATATTCGCTGACATTGCACAGCGTCTGGCGTTGTCATGCCGGTTTCGATGAGATACTCACCGATCACGCCATAACCGAGAGTACCCAAAGTCGCAGATTTTTTACCTAGGTGTGAAAATAACTGCGCCACCAGAGATACAACCGTACTTTTTCCATTGGTTCCAGTTACACCAACCACACTAAGTTTTTGTGAAGGCTCATCAAAAAATCTGCTGGCGATACAAGATAACTTTTTTGTTAAGTTAACAACGGGCAACACTGGGACACCGGGGACACTGCCTTCGAGCTCCGATTGGCTGTCCACCAATACTGCGCTGGAACCCTTTGCTATGGCCGCACTTACAAAGGTCTCACCATTTTGAGTAAGACCTTTCAATGCAACAAAAATAGAACCCTTTTTTACTAATCGGCTATCTGTTTGAATATCGCTTACATTAATGCTTTTCTCTTGCTCACTAAAAATGTAGTGCGCGGGCATATGAGCATTAAGCAGAGTTGCGAGGTTTTTTGCATGTGACAAATTGTGTCCCATTTTAATTAACCTTCGTCGCGCTAAGTGGGAATTGAATCGAAGCAACAGCAGCCTTTTGTACTGGCGGCACGTGTAGAATTCTTAAGGCCTCTTCCACTGCGCTTGCAAAAACAGGTGCTGCCGCTTTTCCTCCAGAATAACCACCTCCCGATGGCGGCTCATTGATAACAACCACAGCGACAATTTCTGGTTTATCTGCCGGAGAAAAACCGGCAAACAAGGCCATGTATTTATCGTCGGCATAGCCGTGGGCACCCACTTTGTGGGCAGTGCCGGTCTTTCCTGCAACGGGATAAGCATCGATTTGTGCACGCGTTGCCGTGCCACCCGGCTCCACTACCTGCTTTAACATCTTTGTAATTTGCT
Organism: Lentisphaeria bacterium; assembly: GCA_047616325.1. GTDB lineage: Bacteria > Pseudomonadota > Gammaproteobacteria > Pseudomonadales > Cellvibrionaceae > JBLHGN01. The sequence continues at coordinate 3,042 of JBLHGN010000043.1, read as the reverse complement.
GGGTAATATGAGGGGCAATTATTTGGTGCGACTGCTGGCTCGTGTCCTCATTCTGATATATCAAGCGGGCAGCATTAAACTTTCCTCCAGAAGCTATTACGCTATACGCTTGCGCAAGTTGCACGGCATTTACGCTAAGACCGTAACCATAAGCAAAGGTTACCTGCTCAATGGGATGCCATTTCTCGTGACTGGGCAAATAGCCCGCACTCTCGCCCGGAAATCCAGATCCAGAAGTTTGTCCCAAACCTGTACGCAAATACATATCGCGAATGATCTCGGGTTCCATTTTCAAAGCCAATTTACTGATACCCACTTGGCTGGACTTGATAATGATTTTTGTTAAATCCATAACGCCGTAATTTACTGGATCGGGTATCATCTTTCCCGCTACAAATAGGTGTCCTGGGCTTGTATCAATTGTGTAAGCTGGTGTGTAATCGCCTGTTTCCAATGCAGCCATAATCGTAAATGGTTTCATGGTTGAGCCCGGTTCAAAAACATCTGTAAAGGCGCGATTACGCAGCTGCATCGGAATTACTGTTGACCTGTCGTTTGGGTTGTACGATGGCTGATTCGCCATCGCCAATATCTCACCCGACTGTGCATCCATCATTACCAAAGAGCCAGACTTAGCCCCCTGCTTGGCAATAGCATTTTTTAACTCTCTATAAGCCAAATACTGCAGTCGCATATCGATGGTTAACTTTAAATCATTTCCTGGATTAGGTGAGGTTAAAACACCCAGTTCCTTTACGACATTGCCTTTTAAATCTTTGATTACCTTTTTTTCACCTGGAGCCCCTGCGAGCCAATGATCAAATGCCAACTCCGCGCCTTCCTGGCCGGTGTCATCAACATCAGTAAAACCAACCACATGGGCGACCACTTCACCTGCGGGGTAAAACCTTCTATATTCCTCCTGGGCAAATAATCCAGTAATTTTTTCTGCTAGAATCGCATCCGCTTCGTGAGGGGGAAGGTGCCTGGCCAAATACATAAATTGTTTGTTTTTGTATTTGGCCAAACGTAAGCGCAATCCCTTTACGTCGACTTTTAGCGCTCTAGCGAGTCTGGCCACATCAGTACTTTTAATTTCTTTAGGATTAACAAATAGGGATTTAACCGGAGTACTAACGGCTAAAAGTTCTCCGTTGCGATCGGTGATAGTGCCGCGGTATGCGTTTATTTTTAGATTTCGTAATGTTCTCGCTTCACCTTCGTTTTGTAAAAAGTGGAAGCCTCGTTCTTCGCCCGGCACCACTTGCAAATGCGCCAAATGCCATGTCAGCAAAAACGGAAAAACAGCCAACACTCCCGCAGCCAAACTCAAACGCCACATCGAAAGCGATTGAGAGGGCAACACAGCCAAAGGGCGATTCTTTTTGCTATTCACTTTCTATATACCAGCACTGTTTTATCCGGATCCGGTGTGATCATGTTCAGTTTTTTTGTCGCTATTCTTTCTACACGAGAGAAAGCAGACAATGTGCTTTTCTCCAAGAAAAACTGGCCAGACATAACTTTCATTCCACTAGCTTCAATGCGTAACGATTCCAGCTCTTGCGTAGCTTTGCGCGATTCATAAGTCGAATAAATCACACCTATGGAAGAGGCCACAGAAAGTAACCAAAACACAAGAAGTACAAACGACAGAACAGATCCACCTTTGCTTTTTGCTTTAAGTTTTTCCGAATCTACATTCACGCTGCACCTCATAAATTTTCTGCTATCGCAGGTTTAAAGCTCAACTCATTTTCAGCAATTTAATTCAAAGCAGACGCTCTGCCACTCGCATAATGGCGCTTCTAGAGCGAATATTTTCATCCACCTCTTGGCTGCCTGCCCTTAAGGCCTTACCGATTATTTTTAATTCTTTGCCGAGCATTTCTTCAGTTACCGGTATACTAATTGGAAAAATTTTCCCTCTCGCTTTGTCGCGAAAAAATCGTTTTACAATTCTATCTTCTAGCGAATGAAAACTAATGACAACCAAACGACCGCCACCCTCCAATATACTTAAAGATTCCGCCAGCGTGGATTCAAGCTCAACCAGCTCGCGATTGATAAAAATACGGAATGCCTGAAAAGCGCGAGTAGCAGGATTTTTACCCTTTTCCCACTTTGGATTAGCCGCGCTGACAATTTCTGCTAACTGCAATGTTCTTGTCATTTCACCTTTATCACGTTCCTCAACGATGGCCCGTGCAATTCTTTTAGCAAATCGCTCTTCACCATACTCGCGCAATACAAATATAATCTCTCCCTCTTCAGCAATGGCCAGCCACTGAGCAACTGTCTGGCCCTGCGAATTATTCATTCGCATATCTAGCGGGCCATCTTTCATAAAACTAAAGCCTCGCTCTCCCTCATCCAGTTGCGGTGAAGACACTCCGAGATCCAATAAGACTCCGTCTATTTGCGCAATATCTTTTTCTTCAGTGAGCGTTTCTTTCAATTTTGCAAAACTGTTATGAACTATGCTGAAGCGCCGATCTTGCTGCGCGAGCAGCAATCCTTCCGCGACCGCTTGCGGATCTTTATCAAAGGCTATTAGTCGCCCATTAGGTGACAGGCGAGATAGTATTTCTCGGCTGTGACCCCCACGCCCAAACGTACCATCTACGTAGGCACCATCGGGGTTGTAAACTAAGGCGTCTACCGATTCCTTTAACAGAACCGAATAATGAGAAGCACTTTCCATAATGGGCTCTTTTATAGGGATAACGACAACATTTCTTCTGGCATCGCATCATTTGGATCAAGCTCGGCAACCGTCGACAACCAGGACTCTTCACTCCAAAGCTCGAATTTTTTGCCAAGACCAACGAGCATAAGTTTTTTATCTAGCCCTGCGTAGTCGCGCAAGGTGGGAGGAACTAATACGCGCCCACTACCATCTAACTCTAGCGGGCAGGCGTATCCAATAAGGAGGCGCTGAGCGCGCAATGCTGCTTTATTAAAAGTAGGAAGTGCTTCTATTTTGGGAAGAATGTTTTGCCATTCCGTTTCGGGGTAAAGCAACACACAACGGTCTTGGGT
>JBLHGN010000042.1:0-18041 GCA_047616325.1 Lentisphaeria bacterium | reverse complement strand
CCGCTTCGGCAATTCGGTGATACGGCGAACGATATTCCAGACCTCGATAATCTACTCGGCTCTGTGCTAAATACCAGCACCCTGAGAGATTCAAAGTAGTTCCCAGAACCAACCACAGTCACGTTCACATAATTTAACTGCATTGTTCATCATTACAAGCATTGGCAGTTTAATCAGTGAATCCGTGGTTGTAGACGTGTAACCTATTTAACGAGCGTAGATACAATAGCATTATGGAAGAAACCGGCCCATCAGTAGAAGACTACATTGACATACTTAGGCGGAGAAAACTGCTGTTTATTTTCACCGTTCCAGTACTGCTATTTATTAGTGTCGCTGTCGCGATATCGCTTCCCCCCATTTATCGTTCCGAGGGGAAAATTCTTATCCAAGGTCAGGAAATTCCAGAAGACCTAATTAAATCCACAGTAGATAGTTTTGCCGAGCAGCAAATTGGCGTTACTCGTCAACGCATAATGACCAGCGCTAATATTATGGAGATAATGGACAAATTTAATCTCTACGCCAAAGATCGTAGCAGGCAATCTTTAACGAAATTAGCGGCTAGATTTAAATCGAGTATCGGTGTGGATATGGTAGAGGTAGACGTGCCCGGCCAAGGAGGTAGAGTTACACGCGCGAATATTGCCTTTATCGTTTCATTTATGGATAAAAGTCCGGTGTTGGCTCAACGAGTGGCTAATGAACTGACCACACTTTTTCTGGAAGATAATGTAAAAACGCGTACGGGTAAAGCCGACGAAACGGCGCAGTTTTTGACGGAAGAAGCCGATAGAATGCAGGCGCGCGTGCAAGAGACAGAAAGGCAAATCGCCGAGTTTAAAGTGGAATACGGCAACAGCTTGCCGGAACTTTTAGAGTTTAATCTTTCAACTATTGAACGACTGGAACAACAAATTTTAGACTCCGAAGACGGCGCCGTTGCGCTCGGCGACCAGATTTATTCTCTCAATATAGAGCTCACCAATATTTCCCCTTTTGTGCAATACTCCTCAGACAGTTCCGGTCAAAGCATTACGCCACGCCAGCGCCTAATGGAGCTTAAAGAAGAATATTCCAGATCCATAATTCGCTACGCAGATTCGCACCCAGATATCATTCGTTTGAAGGCTGAAATTAAAGCCGCCGAACAGCAGGTGGAAGAAATTCGGGGCATCGTTAGTGAAGAAGATGCCGCCAATCCTGTATACCGTCAAATGAAATCGCAAATAAACAGTTTAGAGAATGAGCGGGCTCGATTGCTGGAGCGCAGGGCTAAAATGGAAGCCGACCTTGTAGATTATAAGCAACGGGTCGTGCGGACCCATCAAGTGCAAAGAAATTACGACGACTTAACGCGGGACTACACCAGCAAGCTAGACAAGTACCAGGAATTGCGTGCTAAGCAATTAGAGGCCAATGTTGCCCAAAATATGGAGGCTGAAAATAAAGCAGGCAGTTTTATATTGATAGAGCCACCTACCGTCCCCGAAAAACCCGACAAACCCGACCGTAAAAAACTATTGATGATGGGGTTTATTTTATCTTTTGGCGCAGGCATCGGTTTAATGTTGGCGGCCGAATTTTTAGATAATGGCATTCGTGGTGTGGCCAACATCAGTCGTGTTATCGGCCAACCTCCCCTGGTGGTAATCAACCATATTTATACCCCAGACGATTTAATGGATAGGACTAGTAACCGTAAAAAGTTGGCGTTGATTATGGCTGGTGCGAGCTTAGTTGGCATTGTTGTGTTTCACTTTTTTGTCATGGGCTTAGACACACTTTTTCTATCAATAATGGCAAAAATAAATTTACTTTAGTCAATCGCTTTGCGCAATTTCAGGTTTAAATAATGTACAGAATTCAAAAAGCAGTAATAAAAGCCAAGGGAGAACATAAGCCCTTTGTGCCTGAAAAAGAGCCCGTTATTTCACCGCTAGAAGCACTTAAATACTCAAAGACGCGAGTCGTAAATACTCATCCAGACATGCTGGAAGATTTGCGACTTATTGCTGGTCACAATAACAACGTTAATAGTCAGATTTTTCGTAGCTTACGAACCCAAGTTATTCAAAAAATGCGGGAAGGTAAATGGGCAAGTCTCGCAATTACATCTCCCAATGCTGGCGAGGGTAAAACGCTAATAGCCGCAAATCTGGCAGCGGCCATCGCGATGGAGGTCAATCAAACGGTGCTATTGGTAGACTTGGATCTAAAGACGCCAAGCGTAAGCCAGTATTTTAATATCGAGCCAGAATTCGGCATGTTGGACTACCTGCTAGGTCAGGTTTCCTTGGACAAGGTGATGGTTAATCCCGGGGTAGAACGTTTGGTTGTGGTTCCCGGCCGCGGCAAAATTGTTAATTCATCTGAACTTATTTCTAGTCCAAAAATGGTCAGTTTTTTTGCAGAAACTAAGAACCGTTATAGTTCCCGAATCGTGATTTACGATATGCCGCCCATTTTGCCGAGCGACGACGTATTGAGCTCTATAGGTAATGTTGACTGTGCGTTGCTTGTGCTTGAAGATGGAAAAAATACTGAAAAAGATATAGTCCGCTCCATTCGTCAACTGCGAAACACTGCGATGTTGGGCACGGTAGTTAATAAATTTCACAAGGGCAGCTGGGTACTTTAACCAAGTAATTGGGTTCATTAATTCAACTGTTTCTGCGGCTCTGACTCACTAAATAAGCTCGGATGCAAGACCATACATGAAAAGTATAAAGTATTCCGAACATTTTAATAGTGAAGCGACGGTTCGCACGCTAAATGTTTTTATTTGCATATTCGTTACGATCGTGTCGCTATTCCTTTATTGGGATGGTCTAGACAATCTCATCTCGCGCTGGTTGGTTCAGGAGGAATATAGCCACGGCTTTCTGGTTCCATTTGTATCGCTATATATGTTGTGGGAGAAAGAAGGAGAGCTGCGGCATAGCTTTGTCGGGGGCTCGTGGTGGGGGTTTGCACTATGTGGTTTTGCTTTAGCTGGATTATTCGTTGGCGAAGTAAGTGCATTGTTTCTCCTCGTTCACCTGTCTTTTTTAGTGTTCCTATGTGGCTTCGTTTGGGCTTTATGCGGATGGGCTACTCTGCGAATTATGTTAGTGCCGATCGCTTTTCTAGGCTTCGCCATACCTCTGCCATATTTTCTAGAAGTTATTCTCACGGCAAAAATGCAATTAATTTCCTCCTCGTTGGGTGTACAGCTTATTCGTCTGTTTGGTATCCCGGTATATTTAAGTGGCAACATTATCGACTTGGGTAGCTTTAAGTTGCATGTGGTAGAGGCCTGCAGTGGAATGCGTTACCTTTTCCCTTTGATGAGTATTGGATTTGTGGCGGCCTATTTTTACCGTGCAAACTACTGGAAAAAGATGCTCGTCTTCGTCACAACTATCCCCGTCACCATAGTGATGAACAGTATTCGAATAGGTATCACAGGTCTTTTAGTTGAAAATTACGGCTCAACTGTTGCCGAAGGTTTTCTTCATGATTTTGAAGGATGGGTTGTATTTTTGTTGTGTCTATTGGTATTACTTTGTGAAGTCTACCTGCTTGAGCAATTTACCGGAAAAGCTAGCATTTTCGACGTGTTTATGCGCGGTCCCGGCCGCCAAGTTGCGGCGAAAAAAGGAAAGGTGAAGCCAATACTTTCTAAACCCAGCTTGGCAATACTAGTGTTTTTGGTAACCTCGTTTTGGCTTTTCCAGTCTCTAGATGATCAACAAACTGGTAGTGTGAAACAAGTGAGTTTTGCATCATTTCCTCTCCACTTAGGAGAATGGACCGGTATCGATGTAGCTCTCGATGACGCAATAGTGCGGGGGCTTGGCGTTACGGACTATCTGCAAGTTGACTATAAAAATATTGTAAAACCATCTCAAGCGATTAATTTGTATGTGGCGTATTACGATAACCAGAGAAAGGGTGTTTCTCCACATTCACCCAAGGTATGTATGCCTGGCGGAGGCTGGGAGATTACCCAATTCAATCGAGTCACCTTGAACGGCATGCCAGTCAATAGAAGCCTAGTGCAAAAAGGAGAACAGTCGCAACTGGTTTACTACTGGTTTGTTGAGCGCGGTCAAGTGGTGGCCAACGAATATATCAAAAAGTGGATGCTATTTCGCGACGCACTTACTTTAAATCGAACCGACGGATCGTTAGTGCGAGTGGTTACGCCGATATTGCAAAACGAAACTATTGAAGATGCCGAGGCCCGCATCGCAGGTTTTGTTGGCATTGCGCAACCGCGAATACAAAATTATTTGCCGGCTATTAATTAGCTACAGATGTTTATCATCGCCATTATACGATATAGAAACTATTTTGCCTTGCTGCTATTGGCTGAAGGTTCAGATCTAACTCTTTGCGGGTTGTCAGACAATGAAATTTATGCATGACTCTATTTTTTTTACTAAACTCGTAGGTAACCTTAGTTTTTCTATCGATCGAAAAATCAAAAAGCGGTGTGCCGCGTTTATTTTCTTGGGTATATGGTGCATCTCGTTGCTAACGGCGTGTTCGTCTCGAGAAGACAATGCAGAAAAATTTTATCTACGCGGCTTAATGCTATACAACGAAGGCGCTTACGACAAAGCCAGGTTGGAGTTTTCTAACTCGGTTCAGAGTGACCCACAGCTTGGAAAGTCCCACTATTATCTCGGTCTTATTGCCAAAAAAAATGGCAACTTTAAACGCACCTTTCAAAATATGTCACTCGCCGCGCGATACGACCCAAGCAATATCGATGCAAAAATCAACGTCGCCGAACTGTACGTAATGAGCAAAAAGTTTGACAAAGCGATAGCGCAAGTTGATGACATAGCTGTGCTAGATGCAAATAATTTTGAGGCGCTTCGTGTGCGGGCAGCGGCATTGCTCGGTCTTAAATCATTTAAAGAGGCCGACCTAGTTTTAGATAAAGCTATTGCGTTAAGGAGTTCCGATGCGGCCCTATACGGCCTTAAGTCGGTCGTCAGTACCGAACATGGCGATGTAGAAAAATCACTTAAATATATTGACAAAGCCCTATCCATAGCTACCAATAAAACGCAATATCTATTGTTGCGCCTCGGTGTTTTTGAAAAAACTGGAAACAAGTTGGCGATTGAATCTACCATGCGTAATCTAATAGATGAAAACCCCGATCAGCCGATTTTCGTCAATTCGCTACTGATTTTTTTAAGCTCGCAGGGTAAGTTTGCCGAAGGAGAAAAGCTTATCCGGAGATATGTGGAATCGTACCCAGGAGACATTAATACTAAATTAAAACTTGTTGAAACTATTGCAATGCAAGACGATGCTCGTGCAATGCATGCCCTAAACGAAATGATAGCCACTAGCGTAAATGAGGCAGAGTTGTTATTTTATCGAATTGGCTTGTACGTGCGCAAGGGAAATACAGCGGATGCGTTAAGCGAACTAACGAAAATTATAGATGGGCCGGTCTATGGCGGAACCAGCCAACGTAGGGCTCGGGCATTAATGGCCGAAATATATTTTCAACAAAAAAAAATAATAGAAGCGCTCGATCTACTCCAAGTTAATCTCTCGGAAGATGCCCAACACGAACAGAGTTTGTTGTTGCAGGCCAATTACGATCTCAGCAAAAAACATTTCGACTTAGCTACCGACAGCCTGAGAACAGTTTTAAGAAATAACCCCTCGTCAGAACAAGCCTTGGTGTCGCTGGGCAATGTGTATTTACAAAGCGGATCGCAATTATTGGCGGACGATTCCTTCCGTCAAGCGCTCGATCTAAATGCAGGAAATGTCGATGCAGCGCTTCCGGTAGTACGTAGATTAATAGAAAGTCAGGACTTAAGGCGTTCAGATGATATTGTTACTAATGCGCTGGAGCGTAAACCTTCAGATTTGCGTCTGCTCGCACTATTAACCCAAATCAAATTACTGAAGAAGGATTGGTCGGCTGCTCAAGCCCTGGCCAAACGTTTACAAGTGTATAGCGCCAGTGAAGCCTTCGGTGTCTATCTCGAAGGGCAAACCCTGCAAGGGCAGAAATTATTTGCCGAATCCATTGTGCGATATGAACGGGCGCTCGAATTAAACCCCTCTTTAAGGCCAGCGTTTGAAGCCTTGGCAACCTGTCATCTGGCGCTCGGCCAAAAAGCCATACTATTCGAATACATCTCATCGTTTAGGTCGCGATATCCTAAGAATATCATTGGCGATGTCCTTAAAGCGCAAATACTGTTTAAAGACAGCCGTTTAAAAGAAGCGATAGCGGTGTTGACTCGATCATTAGATATCGTGCCGAGCTGGGCCAAAGGCTATGCCATAAAGGCGAAATATTTGCAATTAGATGGGAATATTGACGGTGCGCTGCAGACCTATCGCGAGGCCATAAGAAATAATCCACTAAACGCATCATTAAAAATTCTATTGGCCGCTTTCTACCAGCAGCAGTCCCAGTTCGATAAAGCCGAAGACGTTTACCTCACCCTAATCAAAGAAGACCCCGACAACCTTTTGGTGGTCAACAACTATGCCTCGCTTTTGCTAGACAGTATACCCAGTGCTGAAAATTTTACTCGGGCACTGGCTATTGCGGCGAAATTAAAAAATCATGATATGCCTCAATACTGTGATACGTATGGCTGGGCACTTGCTAAAAATGAAAGATATGCCGAGGCTGAACAGGTTTTACGTATAGCGCTTAAAGATGGGCACCATCTCCCGGAAATCCACCTTCATTTAGGGCTTACCCTCAAGCATCAAGGTCGCTTCGAGGAAGCCACAAAGGTGCTCAAAATAGCGCGTAAAGAAGCTCGGGGACGCGAAGCTTTGGCAAAAACTATTGAAACTGAGTTGGCAGCACTGGAATTGCGCTAATGTACAAACAAGGTATTTGTCCAGAGGTGGTTGACTTGATTCCAGTGCGACTAAGGTGTCTCGCCCTATGTATGGACCACTCAGATTATGCCTAACAGCTAAAAGTGTGAACGGTGAAGTTTATCTCTCGTATCCTAGAAAATACCCACGCGTTCAGCGAGTAAGAGACACTGCCAGAAAACAATGAAATTTTCTTGCTACTCTAGTCGATCGTAGTCATTCATGGGTAGAATAGGCACAGGCTCAAGCTCAAGTAATAGAGCGATTGGGCTGTAAGACGTTGGATAAAAATTAATATTTCGAGTATTTAGCGGCGAACCAAATTTTGCTGACGATCTAGTTGCAGAATTTTAATTAACAAAAAGGTTAGAGCACATGTCGGACCATCAACAAGATTTATCTGCAGCGTTAAAAAAAGGCATGCGCTTATTGGCGTCGGGGGTTTGCGTGATTACCGGTAAAACCCAAAGCGGCGAACGTGTGGCCATGACGGCATCTTCAGTAACCTCGGTGTCAGATAACCCGCCATCACTGTTAGTGTGTGTTAATAAAGAGGCAAAAATGGATGCTGCGCTCGCGATGACCGAGGGATTTACGGTAAATGTGCTTAGCAAAGAACATGAGCATGTATCTAACACTTGCGCAAAACCATCAGAGGGCGACAATCGTTTTAACAGCGGTAACTGGGCCCTCGATGACGGCTCAGGGCTCTACCACCTCGCCGATGCGCTGACCGTATTTATTTGTGAGAAAAAGCAAGTAGTGCCCTATGGAACGCACAATATTTATATTGGCGACATTAGCAAGGTGATAGTTTCGGAAAACGGTCCCGAAATTCTGGTGTACGCCAACGGCGCTTACCACTATTTGTAATTTTCACTTTCACGAGCAGCGTTCGCTTGTCTTTTATTACCACCGTGTTTTTGAAGCGGCCATTTTCTATAGCTGAGCTATAGAAAATGGTTGTTTCAAGGCGTTAAAACCTAAGTTGTGGCTTTACGCATTACCATGCCCTATTTGAGCAAATCAAAGTTGCCTGTAAGTTTGTTCTTCAGAGTCAGGTTTGTTAAATAGCGACTCTGGCGTGGCGTATGCGGTGCGCGGCAAAGACGCCGATGGCGAAGTATTTTACGGAGACTCTGGGTTATTTAATAAACATGCGTTTGGAGGTTGCGCTGCCGGCTGGAGGCTACGCCGCAAAAGGGGTGAGCGTATCAAGTGATAAATACGGTTTGGTTCAGAGTGATGCTTGCAGTTATAGCCTTAGCCATGCTGCAACCTGTGTTGATGGCACTGCGTCTATTGCAGAAGCGTCACGACAAGGGCATTCGCCTGCGTGTCTTGTTCAATTTAGCTCCTAGGTATTGCGCTCAACAGCTTCGAAAGTGGCGACTACCTAGAGGTAAATGACGCCTTACTTGAGCCCACAGGTAGGCAGTTTGAGGGTTTTTTGGCGATCAATATGCGTGCAGTGGCCTAGCGCAGAGCTTGGCCGCAACGACCAACGACCGCTTAGTATTTGACGATCAGGGCCGTTTTGGCCCCTTTGAGTATGGCCCCTTTGAGTATGGGGAGTTTAGGAAAAATGGCGAACCTTATAGTGTGATACTCGGTGGTGTTAAATTTAAGCATAGCTCCGGCAAGCTCTTCGTCTGGAAGATACTGCAGGACATTTCCGAGCGTAAACAGGCCGAACAGAAATTGCAGCAGACCAACGCCGAACTGACACAACCAAAAGAAACAGCGTGATGTGTATGTTGGGCCTGCTCGCGCACTGTGACTTGAATGAGAGGCAACTCTACCCCCAGAGGTGGGTCTACCAAGTGCCAGTGAATTACTGAATATACTCAATAACATGCTCGAATCAGTCGGCTGGAAGAGAGCGATGTGGCCTGTATAATGCGCCGTTTCCGGTGCATGGCATTTTTGAAGACTTTGTAAGAGTGCGCCAGGAAAAGGTGCAGGCAAAGCGCCTAGACTAGCGCTTACAGCCGATGGAAGTATGTCGTGACACTTTGCGTGGCGACCCCGTGCGAATACGCTAAGTGCTTGAGTTTGTGTTCGACAATGCTGTTAAATTTACCCAGTAGGGGGTGATTGTATTGCACTATGGTGTCTACCCGCACGGTAATGATGTGCGCTTGGACGTTAGCGTAGAAGCCAGCGGTCTAGGCATCGATGAGAAAAAATTGAGGAGATTTTTGATCCGTTTTCCTTGGGCGACGGCTCGATGACACGGGGGTTTACTTGTGTGGGCTTGGGGTCAACTGTACGCAGAAAACTTTGTAAAATAATGGGCGGTGATGTATCGGCCATTAGTTGCATAGGCAAAGGTAGCCGCTTTACAGCAACTTTTATAGTGGCTTCAGATGGGAATAACTTGCCAGAAGGGGATGACTAATTATTGACTAGGCTCTTCACTATTTTAAAAGCGCTTCACCCAGCCAGTAATTAAACACTGTAGCCAAATTCCTCTTAACCATGGCATCTCAATTAAGGATTGGCAAAAAAGGCTTAAAATTGAGCCGCTGCTCTAAAAATACCTCCATGGGCTTTGCTTTAAAGAAACTCTGCGTTTATGTTAGCCAGTCTAGGCGAGTTTTTAACCAATTAGCCGTCGCTTAGAAAGCCACTGAGCGACTATAGCCGGCTAATGTCAGTAAATAAGATTGTAGCGCAAAGAGAGAGTTGGGTGATATGGGTTACTTGCAACTTACGTGTTTGGTATTTTTGACTGGTTTTATATACGCGTGTGGCGGAGGGAATTCTGCGTCTAAAACCCCGCCCTTAGATACCCCAAAAACCTCCAGCGAACCCACAGCCGCGCCACCCCCTATAAAGGGTGGTGTGTTAGTAAGTGGTCACCTTAGTTTCGACAAAGTACCCCACAACACGGATGGTTCGCTCGATTACAGTGCCAGCTTTCGTGCCCCCATTCGGGGCGCCACAGTGCAACTGCTTAGCAATGCAGGGGAGTTACTGGCACAAATCAGCTCCGACGACGAGGGAAATTACGCTATGCGCATTGGTGAAAACACGACAGTGCGGGTTCGTGTAAGAGCCGAATTACAGAAAGCGGATGGCCCAAGTTGGTGGCTCACGGTAAGTGACAATACCCAAGACAATGCCCTATACGTGCTGGATGGCAATGTCACAAACAGCGGCGAGCGCGACTCGGTGCGCGACCTGCACGCAGACTCAGGGTGGGACGGCGAGGCCTATAGTCGCGCCAGGGTTGCGGCGCCCTTTGCCATACTCGATGCCGTCTACCAAGCGCTGCAATTGGTAGTTGAGGCCGACCCCGATGTGAACATAGAAAACACTCAATTGCGCTGGAGCAAGCACAATGTCGCGGTACCTGGCAATCTTGAAGCGGGTGAAATTAGCACTTCTTCCTACAATCCCAACGACAACAATATTTACATTCTCGGCGACGCCGACAACGACTCCGACGAATACGATCAGGCCGTTATTCAACACGAATTTGCCCACTTTATAGAGGGCACCCTATCGCGCTCCGATAGCCCTGGCGGGGTGCATACACTTACCGGCGCCCACGATATGCGCCTTGCATTTAGTGAGGGTTTGGCCAATGCCTTTGCCGGTTATGCCGGAGGTGAAGGTATCTATGCCGATTCTTCGGGGCAGGGGCAGAGCATGGGTTTTTCATTTTCCTTGGAAAACAACGCTGTTGGCAATGCCGGCTGGTTCAGCGAGAACTCCATCGGTAAAATCGTATACGACATTGCCGATAACGATCAGGACGGTGTCGACACGCTTAGCTTGGGTATTGCGCCTGTATATGAGGCATTGACGTCGCCGCGTTACATAAATAATACTGCGTTTACAAGTATTTACACTTTTGTAGATGCCTTTAAAAGCCAAAACTCAAGCGCGACCAACGCGGTGCTCGATGCACTGCTGGACAGCGAAAGTATTTATGGCAGCGATAGCTGGGGAGAAAACGAAAGCAACACCAGTGTTTCTAATATTTCCTCTGCTCTGCCGGTGTATAAAGATCTTACGCAAGGGGGAATCGTGAACGTGTGCGGCAATAATCGCGAGTACGAATTTAACGGCCTCGGCGTGCGACGCTTTATTAAAATCGACGTTGTCGATGCGGGTAACTACACCATTGCGCTCACTAAAACTCTGGGTACCGGCGCCAGAGACCCCGATGCCCGCCTATGGCTGCGTGGCACAGTGATTGCCCAACTCGTCGCCGATGGCAAAAACAATGAAAGCTTAAGCGTCAACCTTAGTGAAGAGGGGGTATACGTGCTGGAGGTTTACGACTTTCTCAACGCCGACTTCCTAGAAGGCGGCGGTTCCTCCTGCTTCGACGTAAGCTTTAACCTAAATTAAGGGAATGTTAAAGCCCTTGCCCGCGTATACCAATCAATGTAAGTAACTGGTATTCCATACAGTAATTTTTGTTATACTCCCGACCTATGAATCCTTCAGAATTAATAGCCGACCTCAACGACGCCCAACGCCAGGCCGTTTGCGCGCCACCCAATCACCAGCTGGTACTGGCCGGCGCTGGCAGCGGTAAAACGCGGGTACTCGTGCACAGAATATCCTGGCTTATCCAGGTTGAACGCTGCGCCCCACACGAAATACTCGCTGTGACGTTCACCAATAAAACCGCACGTGAAATGCGCGAGCGTCTCAACCACGTATTGGGCGAAGGCTACGGCGGTTTGCGCGGCATGTGGGTGGGCACCTTCCACGGTATAGCCCACCGGCTGTTGAAAGCGCATTGGAAAGATGCCGGCCTGCCGCAGAACTTTCAAATTCTCGACAGCGACGACCAGTTGCGCCTGATAAAACGCATATACAGTGCCCTGGACATCGACGAAGAGCGCTGGCCCTACAAGCAAACCCAGTGGTTTATCAATTCCCAAAAAGACGAAGGAATACGACCACAGTACATCGAAGAGGGTCACGACCCCTATCTCGCCGCCATGAAAACCGTATACAGCGCCTACGAAGAGGCCTGCGCGCGCGGCGGCATGATCGATTTCGCTGAAATTTTATTGCGCTCACACGAACTTTGGCTAAAGCACCCCAGTATTTTGCGCCACTACCAAGAGCGTTTTCGCTTTATGTTGGTGGACGAGTTTCAAGACACCAACGCCGTGCAGTACGCTTGGCTGAGGGTGTTGGCGGGGCAGACATGCAAAGTAACGGCCGTTGGCGACGACGACCAATCTATTTATGGGTGGCGTGGCGCCAAAATTGAAAACATTCAAAGTTTTGAAACGCATTTTACTCCGGTAGAAATCACCCGTCTGGAGCAAAATTATCGCTCCAGTGCCAATATTCTCAAAGCCGCCAACGCCGTGATAGAAAATAACGTTGAGCGCATGGGTAAGTCGCTGTGGACCTCCGATGCCGAAGGCGAATTAATTGATTTATATGCCGCTTTTAATGAACAAGACGAAGCGCGGTACATTGTCGACCGCATTAAGTCGTGGATTAATACGGGTGGTGCCGCCTCAGCAGCCGCCATACTTTACAGATCAAACGCCCAGTCGCGCGTGATTGAAGAGTCCTTAATTCGCGAAGATATTCCGTACACCATCTACGGTGGCCAGCGCTTTTACGAGCGTCTGGAAATAAAAAATGCCTTGGCCTATATGCGCCTAATCACCAACCGCAACGACGATGCCGCGTTTGAGCGCATTGTGAACACGCCAACCCGGGGGGTGGGTAATAAAACACTGGAAACGCTGCGACTTTTTGCTCGCGAGCAGGGCACCTCTCTGTATCAGGCCACCCTCGGTGCGCTTAGCAATAGTGTATTTACGGCGCGCGCGGCTAACGCCCTGACTACATTTATTCAGCTAATCGAAGAATTGGAGCAGGGCATTGAGTCTAAAACATTGCCCAAAATGATGGAATACGTGGTTACCGACAGCGGCCTACTCAACTTTCATCAAATGGAAAAAGGCGAGCGCGGTCAGGCCAGAGTGGAAAACCTGCAGGAATTAATCAACGCCTGTAACAGTTTTGAAGCCGATGAAGAGGGTGAAAATGGGCCCCTGCAAGATTTTCTCGATCGTGCTGCCCTAGACGCCGGCGATTCGCAAGCCGACGAATTTGAAGACGCGGTACAAATGATGACACTGCACAGTGCCAAGGGCCTGGAATTTCCGCTGGTGTTTTTGGCCGGTGTTGAAGAAAATTTGTTTCCCCACCGCATGTCTATCGACGAACCGGGCCGCTTGGAAGAAGAGCGGCGTCTCTGTTACGTGGGTATCACCCGCGCCATGAAAAAGTTGGTGATTAGTTTCGCAGAGAGTCGGCGCATGTACGGCGACGAAAAGTTCAATACCGTATCTCGCTTTGTGCGCGAAATTCCGCGTGAATTTATCCAAGAGGTGCGCATAAAATCGAGTGTGACTCGCCCAGTTAGCTTTTCTGCGTCTGTTCAGAAAAGTAGCTTGCCGGAACAATTTTCGGGCATGAGTTTGGGGCAGTCGGTGAGGCACAGCCTATTTGGTGATGGTGTGATTTTGCAATTTGAAGGCCAGGGTGCCGGTGTGCGCGTGCAAGTTAATTTTGGTGGGCAGGGCAGTAAATGGTTAGTATTGCAGTACGCCAAGCTAGAACTGATTTAGCTGCTTTGTGGTCGCAGAGCATTAGTTGTAATCATTTAGTAATTGCGGTCGTTTGGCCGCACCCGAGAAGATAACCGTAAACCATTACCTCTTAGGAAGATCACATGACTCCCCGATACTCCCCCTGGTGGATGCCCACAGCCATAGTGCTACTGGTAGCTTTAGTGGTTGTTCTGTTTGCCCTGCTTACCCTCCAGGCGGGGCATACAACGCTTACGCAAAGCACTGCGGGTAATACCGAACAGGTCTATGAGTGGAAGTTGGTGACTACCTGGCCAAAAAAGTTTCCTGGTCTGGGTCTGGCACCCGAAAATTTCGCCGGGATGGTCAAAACCATGAGCAATGGTCGCCTGCTAATTCACGTATACGGCGCCAATGAAATTGTTCCCGCGCTCGGTGTATTTGGTGCGGTGTCTTCGGGTAGTGTCGAAATGGGGCACGGCGCAGCGTATTACTGGAAGGGTAAAATTCCCGCCGCACCATTTTTCTCTACAGTGCCCTTTGGCATGAATGTTCAAGAGCTTAACGGCTGGCTTCACTACGGTGGGGGCATGGAGCTATGGCGAGAACTCTACCTGCCATTTAATTTAGTGCCCTTTGCCGGGGGCAATACCGGCGTGCAAATGGGCGGTTGGTTCAACAAAGAGATTCGCAGCATTGACGACATACAAGGCCTCAAAATGCGCATTCCCGGTTTAGGCGGCGAAGTATTCAGCAAAGCCGGTGGCACGGCAGTAACGATACCGGGCGGCGAACTCTACACCTCACTGCAGTCGGGCGTGATCGACGCCACCGAATGGGTGGGCCCGTACAACGATTTGGCCTTTGGCTTTCACGAAATCGCCAAATACTACTACTACCCCGGTTGGCACGAACCCGGCCCCTCGCTGGAATTTATCGTCAATAAAACTGCCTATGAAGGTTTGCCCGAGGACTTACAAAAAATAGTTGAAGTGGCCACGCGAGCGGTGAACCAGGATATGTTGGATGAGTATACGGCACGCAATCAGGGCGCTTTGGTGGAACTGGAAACCGTTCACGGGGTGAACATCCTTGAATTCCCCGCGCCGGTAATGCGTCGTTTCGAAGAGCTGTCGTTTCAGCTGTACGACGAAATGTCGGCATCCGACCCCAGCTTCAATAAAGTCTACAGCTCGTATAAAACTTTTTTAGATGGCGCTAAAACTTACCACCGCCTGAGTGAAGAGTCCTATTACAGAACGCGTCATTAGATGCGATGATATGGTGTGTTTGGGTAGACTTAGCCCCAGTTTGCCAGCGCGCGCGCAACTAGTCTTCTTCCGGCAGCGGCCGAGTTCGGCCTGTATCGTCGATAGCCACATAAATGAAGTCGCCCTCTGTGACTTTTTGTTGGGTATTGCGATCGTAGAGGTTCACCCACACCTCGATTAAAGTTTTTACCGAAGAGCGCCCAACTTCCAAAATTTCGCAGTAGCAGCTCACCGTGGCACCCACCGGTACCGGACACAAAAACACCATACTTCCCACCGCCACGGTGGTCACTCGGCCCTTGGCAATTTCACGTGCGGCAATTGCGCCAGCTAAATCCATTTGCGACAGCAGCCAACCACCAAAAATATCGCCATTGGCGTTGGTGTTTCTAGGCATCGCTAAAGTTTGTAATGCCAACTCGCCATTGGGGGTAGGATCTTCGTCGACACTGGGCATACTTTTACCTTATTTATAATTGCGCCGAAGCGCACTAGTACTAGTTATTGTGATTTTAATAGTGACTTTTATTGTAACGCTTATTGTGTCAAACGAATGCGAGCAAGGTCGCATTCATGCTCGCTTGGCTGGGTTTATTTTGCCAAAGAGGGTAGCCACGTCACTAAACTCGGCCACATAGTTAGTAGGGCCATAAGCAGTAATTGGATCACAATAAAAGGCACAACACCACGATAGATTGACGATGTAAGCAACTCCGGCGGCGCTACGCCTCGCAAGTAAAACAGCGCAAAACCAAAGGGCGGTGTAAGAAATGACGTTTGAAGATTTATAGCAATCATAATGCCAAGCCAAATGGGGTCAACGCCCAGTTGTAACAATACAGGGCTAACCAAGGGCACCACCACAAAGGTGATCTCGATAAAATCGAGGATAAAGCCCAGCAAAAAAATCACCAACATCACCACCAGAACGGCCATAAGGGTTCCTCCCGGTAGTTGTTGGAATAGGTTTTTAATCAGCGTGTCACCGTTTAAACCATTAAACACCAAAGAAAAGAGCGAGGCGCCCAGTAAAATTGCAAACACCATAGCGGTCACGCGAGTGGTGGAATACATCACCTCTTTCAGCATATTGATATTAAGTAAGCCACGACTTAGCGCTAGCGCAGTGGCAGCGGCGGCACCAATACCCGCCGCTTCTGTGGGGGTGGCCTTGCCGGAAATAATCGAGCCCAGTACCAGCAGCATCAGCACTATGGGTGGCAATATGCTTAATGCCAATTCTCGACTAGAGCAGCGTGCGCTATCAGTATTCGCGGGCGCTTCCTTTGGCCACACTATTCCCACCACAAGTAGGTATACAATATAAGCACCCACCAGCAGCAGGCCCGGCACAATAGCGCCCATAAATAAATCACCCACCGACACAGGCGCAGCGTTAAAAACACCATTGGCCAGCTGCGCCTGTTGATGGGCACTGGAGATAATATCGCCTAAAAGCACTAAGGCTATGGAGGGAGGAATAATTTGCCCGAGAGTGCCTGTGGCGCATATCACGCCCGATGCCAATGCGGGTGAGTAACCGCGTTTAAGCATAGTAGGAAGCGACATCAGCCCCATGGTTACCACCGTGGCGCCCACTATACCGGTGCTGGCAGCCATGAGCGCACCGACCAGTACCACTGAAATACCCATGCCTGCGGGCAGGCGGCCACAGGCCAAGGCCATATTCTCTAACAACTGCTCGGCTATTTTAGAGCGCTCCAGCATTACCCCCATAAAGATAAACAGCGGCACCGCGATAAGCGTCGTGTTCGTCATGGTGCCAAAAATGCGCTCTGGGTAATTAAATAGAAACTGCGCGTCGAATACGCCATTAGTCACTCCCACACCGGCAAACAATAGCGCCACACCCGCCAAGGTAAACGCCACAGGATAGCCAAGCATTAGTGCAAAACAGGCAACGGCAAACATAATTAGGGGTAGCATTTCTAACACGGTATTTCCATCGTATGGGTACTCTCAAAGGGCACTTTCAAAGGGTTCATTCAAGGGCTGGCTAGTAAGTATTTAGTCGAAGTTAGTTATTATGTTTTAGCGCTTCTACAGGGGCTCTGGCGGCCCCATCCGAAGGGTTCTCCTTAAAGGTAAGCACAAGTATGTTCTGTAATACATTGGCCAAACCTTGCAGCGCTAACAATATGCCGGCTAGCGGCATAACGCTTTTAAGCAAAAAAATGGCCTGAATGCCGCCTGGGTCACCAGAGCCTTCGTGTACGCGCCAGGCTTCGCTAACAAACTGCCAGCTTATCAGCACCATAAAGAGCGAAAATGGAAGCAAAAAAATCACTCCGCCAATGGCGTTTACCCATGCTTTTTGTTCAGCGTTAAAGCGTCGATAAAAAATGTCTACGCGAACGTGAGCCTGTTCTTTTGCGGTATAGCCTAAGCAGAGCATAAAGACTAGGGCGTGCATATACGTGACGCTTTCCTGCAGGGCGATGGAGCCCACGTTGAACACAGCCCGCAAGGTCACCACTAAGCAAACTACCAGCACCATAAAGAAGGTTAACCACGCAAGCGTCTTGCCGATGGCGTCGTGCAATTGTTCGATTTTTTGGTGTATGCTCGAGAGCAATAGATATAAGCGCATTTCTTATTATTCTTAGGTTGAAAAGAAAATATTGGCGTGTCGTTAAATTTACAGCGCGGCTAGAAGTATATTGTTGCTTAAAATAGCTAATTCTTATGGTAGCTAGTTTTCACAAGGATGCGGTGTGCTAACAGTGACGTATTATGCGCTGACTTAACGATAAATGGCGTGACTTAGGCGCTAAATTAGGCAGTTAGACGGCAATAATACCAAGTCAGTAGCGAAAGCGAGCCACTATTTTAGGAATTTATGACTACAAAATAATAAGTTTCATCGTTATCTTGGCCGCGCAGAACGAAAACCCTTAGATATTTAAGGCAGGATGTATAAATTTCTCATAAAGCAAAAGTATAAGCTACACTTTAGGTCGCATCTATTAATTTAGAGTTGACCTCAAATAATTGGCCTGTTGGTCACAATAGTATTTAATGTCCGCAAACCAGGGATAAGTTATGACACACCTGAAAACAGTTATCGCCTCAACGGTAATTGGATTAATTTTGACTCTCACTGGCTGTGAGGGCGGTATGAAAGATATGAGCAACCGGGAACTTGCCGCCAAGCAAGATGCCTGCACGCAGGGAAACCCCACTTCTCCCGGCAGAGTAACTGCCTGTGAAAATATCAGAAAAGAATGCGAACGTCGCCGAAAAGACGGGAATTTCGCCTGCTAGCCTGTTTTTAGCGATCTTAATGAGTCGCCAATTA
>JBLHGN010000041.1:0-18165 GCA_047616325.1 Lentisphaeria bacterium | reverse complement strand
GCCTGATAACCGGCCAACACATCCAGTTTTTCACGCGTCAATAACTCCACGTTGCCCGTAGCATTTTTTACTGCGCCGTAGAGTGTATCCAGGCTATTTTTTGCCTGATCGAGGAGTTCACCGGAAAAATCCAACTCAGAGCGATACTGGCCAGACAAGAGCGCAAAGCGAATAACTTCACCCGGATAAACCTCGAGCAAATCGCGCACGGTTTTAAAATTACCCAACGACTTTGACATTTTTTCGCCGTCGATGTTTATAAAACCATTGTGCATCCAATATTTAACATATTGCTTGCCGCCGTGTGCACACTTGCTTTGGGCACGTTCATTTTCATGGTGGGGAAAAATTAAATCGCGACCGCCGCCGTGAATATCAATAGTGTCACCGAAGTGTTTTTCGATCATGGCCGAACACTCCAGGTGCCATCCGGGTCGCCCTCGTCCCCAGGGACTTTGCCAGCCTGGCTCGCTGTCACTAGAGGGTTTCCACAAAACAAAATCACCAGCATAGCGTTTGTAGTCGGCAACCTCTACTCGCGCACCCTGCAGCATGTCATCCAACGACCGATTAGACAGCGCACCATAATCTTCCATAGAGGTAACATCAAACAAAACGTGATCACTGCTCTCGTAGGCGTGCCCCGTTTCCACCAGCTGCGCCACCATGGATATCATGGCGTCAATATGGTCCGTTGCGTAAGGTTCTATGGTGGGAGGCAAGGTATTTAGCTGCGCCATATCTAAGGTATATTCTGCGGCGAAGCGTGCTGAAAGCTGCGCGATAGTCTCCCCAGAGGCTACAGCGGCATTCATTATTTTATCGTCAATATCCGTTATATTACGAGCGTAAGTGACCTTCGAATACTGACTCTGCAATATTCTGAATACTGTATCAAACACCACCACTGGTCGCGCATTGCCAATATGGACAAAGTTATACACCGTCGGCCCACACACATACATTTTCACTTCGTTTGGCTCAAGAGGAACAAAAACTTCCTTGGTACGCGTGGCTGTGTTGTATATTTTTAATCCCATTTGATAATCACTTTAATCTGTTTAAGATAGTATAAATTTAAATTACGCTGACACGCGTTATTCTGTCAAACCGCATGTCATTTTATGCGGATATTGGTCTTTAACCAATGTCCGCATAACTTAAAACCGGCCAAAGAAAGGCAAGGTGTAACTACGCTTTATTAGCGTCCATTTTCGCCCAGCTATCTCGCAAGCCAATGGTGCGATTAAAAACCAGCGTAGTGCTTGTGGACGATGAACTGTCGCGGCAAAAATAGCCCTCTCGCTCAAATTGAAACATGTCACCCTGTTTTGCCCTGGCCAGACCTTTCTCACCATAACATAGGGGCAGCACCACTAAACTTCGTGGATTAATTAAGTCCAAGAAATTTGCAGCGCCACTATCGGGGGCCTCGGCTGTAAATAAACGGTCGTAAAGCCTTACCTCTATCTGGGCATTGTTCACGGCGTCTACCCAATGAATAACGCCTTTTGCTTTTATGCCATCCTCAGGATCTTTGCCCAAAGTGTTTTCAATAATTCTTGCGCGAACTTCAACGATTTCACCGGAGTCGTCTTTAATAGCCTCGTCCGCTTCAATGACGTAGGCATTGCGCAAGCGCACCCGCTTACCAATCACAAGACGCTTGTATTTTTTGTTAGCCTCTTCTCTAAAATCTTCTTGCTCGATGTAAATCTCGCGACCAAAGGAAAATTCTCTTTCACCAAGACCGTCGTGATTGGGGTGGCCTGGGGTCGTCAGCGACTCGCTTTTGCCCGCCGCATAATTGGTGAGCACAACCTTTAAGGGACGCAGTACACACATAGCGCGCGGGGAATTTTTATCTAAGTCGTCTCGTATAGCGTGTTCCAACATGGCCACATCGACAATGCCATCGGATTTGGTAACACCAATCATGTCGCAAAATTTTCTTATTGACCCCGAAGTGTAGCCACGGCGACGGAATCCGGCGATGGTAGGCATGCGCGGATCATCCCAGCCATTCACGTGACCTTCGTCTACCAACTGCTTCAGCTTGCGCTTGGACATGACCGTGTAATTAAGATTCAATCGCCCAAATTCATACTGCTTGGGCTTGCTGGGCACGGGTAAGTGCTCAAGAAACCATTCGTACAAGGGACGATGATCGGCAAACTCAAGGGTGCATATGGAATGAGTAACACCTTCTATGGCATCTTCTTGACCATGAGCAAAATCATAGGTGGGGTAAATACACCATTTACTGCCGGTTTGATGATGAGTCTGTTTGCGGATGCGGTAGAGAATGGGGTCACGCATATTAATATTGCCGTGGGCCATATCTATTTTAGCCCGTAATACACGACTCCCTTCGTCAAATTCGCCGTTTTTCATACCCTCCAACAAAGCCAAACTCTCCTCCACCGAGCGCTCGCGATGGGGGGAATTTTTACCTGGTTCTTTTAAGGTGCCGCGATATTCGCGCGCTTGTTCGACACTAAGATCGCAGACGTAGGCCTTATTGTTGCGAACTAGGTGCTGCGCCCACTCGTAAAGCGTGTCGAAATAACTCGACGCATATTTAACCTCGTCGTTCCAATTAAAACCCAACCAACTAACATCTTGCTTGATGGCATCGACGTACTCCATGTCTTCCTTGCTGGGATTTGTATCGTCAAAACGCAAATTACAAGTACCACCAAAGGTTTCCGCGAGGCCAAAATTCAAACAAATTGCCTTAGCGTGACCGATATGTAAATAGCCGTTGGGCTCAGGTGGAAAGCGGGTAACAACCTTGCTCGTGCGGCCTTCTTCAAGATCGCTATTAATGATGTGTTCGAGGAAGTTTAGTGGTTTCTCTACTGGCTGATTCATAGTGTTCCATTATCAAAGTTGAATTTTTCGTCAAAGTAGAAATTTTCGTGTTTGCGAGAGGGGTACCAAATAGCTAGACGGATTAGGTCGACCGGCTAAGAGCAGTTTCGATTCGCTTAAAAAGTGCGTATTATAGCCGCCTCCTGACCTGTGCACAGGTATAAATCGAATTAGACCTGTGGAAATATTTCATCTGCGCGCTTTTGCCGGAGTTTTATTACCCACACTGAACAAAAAAGGCCCCAAATGATCACTTTACATACAGATTTTGGCGACATTGCGCTGGAACTTGATTTCGAAAAAGCTCCGATAACAGCCGCAAATTTTAAACAATACGCCGAAGACGGCTACTACAATGGCACCATATTTCACAGAGTAATTGATGGATTTATGGTGCAAGGTGGCGGTTTTGACTCAGACATGCAACAAAAAGAGACCCGCGCAAACATTCAAAATGAAGCCGACAACGGCTTAAAAAACGAACTTGGCACCGTGGCCATGGCGCGCACCTCTGACCCACATAGCGCATCTGCACAGTTTTTTATAAATATAAAGAACAATAGTTTTCTAAACCACAGCGGCAAAAATGCTAATGGCTGGGGATACTGTGTATTCGGTAAGGTAAGTGAAGGCATGGACGTAGTAGACACCATT
Source organism: Lentisphaeria bacterium (assembly GCA_047616325.1). Taxonomy (GTDB): domain Bacteria; phylum Pseudomonadota; class Gammaproteobacteria; order Pseudomonadales; family Cellvibrionaceae; genus JBLHGN01. The sequence goes on along the minus strand of JBLHGN010000041.1, from coordinate 14,637 downwards.
AAAAAGGTGGCAACAGGAAATAAGGATGGCCACCAAGACGTGCCAGTAGAGTCTGTGATTATCGAATCTGTCACCGTCGCTTAGCCGAAAACTTAAGGTGCTCGACAATGGCAGATAATCCGCAAACCTATTTTATTTCGGATCTGCATCTAGAGGCTTCTCGCCCCGCTGTGGCAGAAGCCTTCTTCCAGTTTCTTCACCACACGGCTAAAAATGCCGAAGCCATTTACATTCTAGGCGATTTTTTTAACGCGTGGATAGGCGATGATCACCGCACTCCCTTTATCGATCGCGTAAAACAAAATTTACGCCAATGTGCCAATCGTGGCACCCGCATCTATTTCATGCACGGCAATCGAGATTTTCTTATCGGTGATCGTTTTGCAGCTGAAACGCAACTAAGCTTGCTCGATGAAGAAACAGTTATCGACCTTTACGGTCACAGCGCCGTACTACTTCACGGCGATAGTTTGTGTACAGATGATATCGAATACCAAAAATTTCGCGACCTCGTACGCGAGCCCAGCTGGCAAAATCAAAAACTAGCCTACCCTCTTATTGTTCGCCGCGCCATAGCCGCTTATATGCGATTTCGAAGTGCGCGCATTAATAGCAATAAAAGAAAAGACATTATGGATGTTACGCAGAAAAGCGTCGACGATGTATTGCGTCGCACACAGGTAAACTTAATGATCCACGGACACACCCACCGCCCCAAGCGACATGTATTTACTGAGGAAGATCAGCAATGCGAACGTATAGTTTTAGGCGACTGGGATGAACACGGCTGGTATTTGCTGGTTCAAAGATCGGGGTTTGAATTAATTAGCTTTCCAATAAACGACTAAAAAATCGACCACTGAGGTAGGCATAGCTGCCCTACCCCAAACCAGAAAACAAACTAATGCGCATTACATAAGGCGTGAAGACAATCGGTATAGCAATAATAGGGTTTCCAATGATCATGACACAGCACACCTTTAAACGCGGACAATATCTCGACTGAATTGGTAGCTTCATTGCCCCGTTTTTTATGTGCAAAGAAATAGGTCCATGAGGCATTCGTTGCACAGTGCAGCCAGTGTCTATCACAGTTGACATTAATCCCAGTTTCATCGACATGTAACAGCGCTGCGTCGGTCAACCGCTGTTTAGCAATATCCTCAAACGGTTTGGACTTTTTAAACGCTTCCACATTAAAATTGTAGACCGATCCTTCACTCAAGGAGATGCCCATTTGTTGGGTGAAGAATTCCTGAACCCGGTTGTAGGGTAGCAATTGGTATTGCGACATATAAACCGCATGTGCTTTGAGTTTGTTGCCATATTGTACGGCTTTATTAACCCACTCAGGAAACGACGCGGTATAGCGCTCCCCACTTGTCTTATTGATCAATACTCAGCCTGACATTCAAAAACCCATCGAGAAATAGTAATATCAAACACTTGCCGCTTTTCTATGCCGGCGTTTTCGTAATTGCCTTTTGGTAGCGTGCGCCGATCAATTTGTACTAACTCAATATCGTCAGGCCCTTCAATTTGTATCAGCGTCGTGCCGACATGAACCAGTTGACCACCGTTCTTTTTTTGGAATTTCTTGCGTTCTTGTTTTTTTGGGTTGACATCAGAAGACGGCGGTTTACTGCTATTTCGACTATTTAAACCGATACGGTTAGTCAACAGTTTAATCACTGCTATTAAAATCGACACCAATGATTTTAATGCAGGCGATATAGTCGTGTCTTCTTTAAACAGACGCACAACTTCACTAAGCGTTGCATCAATATCTATTGTGTCTAATGTCAAAGAAGTAAACAAAGCCGTGTAAGTAACTACTGCTATTTTACCACTGGTTTTGAGGGGGAACTTTTCGCCTTGTGTTGCGTTGAGCGGGATTTATATTTTCCACTCGCGGACAGTCATCTCCAATTTATTTGGCGAACTTATAAGAGAGATGCGGGCGCCTTATACGTCGTATTGCCGCTTACATCGAAGCTGAGGAAATTAAAAAATTATGTATCTAGTTGTTTTTTATTTACTCGCTGAGTAGTTGCAAGTCGAGTAGGTAGAATAATTCCGTTTAAGCCATTAAAAAGCGACGCCCTGGACGCTATAGTGTCCGTATAGCTTCAAAATTAAATGTGCGCTTAGCTAGAAGTGGTGCTTCAGTAGAACTTAATTTAAGCGTAAGAAAATTTTTAACTTATGATTACGACGCAAGACTTGGCGCGATAGATTTGGCGAGACGTATTCGATTAGTTTAGGCTTAAACACCAAAACTCAAAGTTATGCATAGCGCCGGCTTAGTATTGGTTTAGCATGAACCAGCTGCGCTTCACCCAATGACAAGGCATCTTTCCATAAAAAAATGAACAATTCAATGCATGAAATTATCTGATATAATTTAAGCAATATAGCTCCCTACACATTACTCGAAGCATACAGTATTTTCCTTATTTTTCTTCCGGCACACCGGAGTGAAACCTGAATTCAGTATCACTTGCCTCTACTAGATTTTTATCTCGAGATAAAAACAAGCGGATACGATCGTTTATCTCCGTTTCTCCAGCAGCCTCTTTTGCTAAATTCAGATAGTCTTGGTAGTGACGAGACTCAGACTTTAAAAGAGACACATAGAAGCCCTCTAACTCTGGGTCGAGATGTGGAGCAAGCTTTTCAAAACGTTCGCAGGATCTCGCTTCAATAATGGCCCCGACGACAAGCGTATCGATCAGTCGGGCGGGCTCAAACGTGCGCATCGGCTTACGCAATTCTGATGCATAGCGGGAAGGTGTGATTTGAACATAGTCGATATGGCGGGCCTTCATAATAGCGATAACTTGTTCAAAATGTCGCAGTTCTTCTCGGGCAAGGCGGGACATTTTATTAAGCAATTCAAAATCATCCACATAGCGGTGCATAAGCGTCATTGCTGTACTGGCCGCTTTTCTTTCACAGTTTGCATGATCGATAAGCAATAATTCTTGATGCTTAACGGCTTCCTTGATCCACGCGTCTGGTGTAGAACAAAGTAAAAATTGGTGAATAGTTTTCATAGTATTAGTTACGATTCCGCAAGGTCTTGCGCTATTGAAAATATCTTTGATAGTGCACTGAAGATAAGATAAAAAAATCCGCATCGATCTCGTCGCGCAGCGCTATGAAATCAAGCCGTTTGTTGGCTGTGACTTTCTTTGCACTTTTGCTTGCAACAGATTCACAACCAAAGGTCTCTAGGGATTCAATTTGACTGGCGCCGGCTTTGAGCACGTCGAACAACCAGGTATATGGGCTTGCGGCGGCACTGTAACGTATATGCAGCCTATCCATTTCCGTTTTTAAGCGTAGCTCGTCGACAATGGCAATCCGAGCACTAATCACCTGCCGAAGCAGATAGTCCAAGCGATTTTGGATAGTGAGCTTCTCGTCATTGCTGTAACTGTTCCATTGGATCACTTCATGGGTAAATCGCTTACAACCGCGACATACCAGATCTCCTATTCCTGTGGAGCAAACCCCGATACATGGCGATTTAATAGTTTCGTCTGACTTCAATTTTCTTACAACTTTGTTTTTCACGAGTTATTTGCCAATGTGAGTTCTTATCAACGCTTTTTGTCATTATATCGTTATGTAGCTCTTCACGTGTTTTTACGATAATCGCAAATAAAATTTCGATTATATTTTCTTTAAAAATCAATCACTTACCTTCGTAGGCTTTGTGCGTCACGTCACTGCAGCACTAGCTAGGGCCGGGGAATACCATGGGCACCAGCCAGCCTTAACAGTTTCAGAACAATCGAGTAGAATAGCGTTCCAATTTTTTAAATATAACGTACTATTTATTGAGTAAATATTAAGTAAATTTGGTTTTAAGCAATTCGGAGCAACCTAGACGACATTATTGCTTTTTTTGGGCTATCTTAGTGCAATTTTCTTCGTTACTCCTAAAATTTCACCATTGAAGCAAATTTTTCCGCTTTTGAAAGCGTGTTGAATACCCCTTACGGTTAAAAAATTGTCAGATCCAAGATTTACTACATTTAACCCTTAAACATTTGAAATATTAGCCCATCATTTAGAGGACACCTATTGTGCTTAAAGCTTATCGTGAACATGTAGCAGAACGCGAAGCCCTGGGGATACCCCCGAAACCTCTTACCGCTGAGCAAGTGGCCGACCTTGTAGGCTTACTAAAAGCGCCGCCCGCCGGTGAAGAAACATATTTACTGGATCTACTTAGCACTCGCGTACCGCCTGGCGTCGATGAAGCAGCCTATGTAAAAGCCAGTTTTCTGTCGGCCATTTTAGCCGACGAAGCCATGTCACCGCTTATCGATAAACCACAGGCGATCACACTTCTTGGCAACATGCACGGCGGCTATAACATCACGACCCTGGTTGAGCTACTCGACAACGCCGAGTTAGCTAGCGTTGCAGCAGATGAACTCAAGCATACCCTGCTGATGTTCGACGCCTTTCACGACGTTGAACAAAAAGCGCAGGCGGGAAATTCTCACGCCCAAGGCGTTGTTCAGTCATGGTCTGACGCCGAATGGTTTACCAATAGAGATGCTGTTGCCGAATCCATCAAAGTGAGCATATTTAAAGTCACAGGTGAAACAAACACTGATGACTTGTCGCCCGCCCAAGATGCGTGGTCGCGCCCAGATATCCCCCTGCATGCTTTAGCCATGTACAAAATGGCGCGAGAAGGCATTGAGCCCAGCGAACCCGGCGTAAACGGACCTACCGCACAAATTGAAGCGGTGAAGGCCAAAGGCTTTCCGGTCGCGTTTGTTGGAGATGTGGTGGGCACCGGCTCTTCGCGCAAGTCGGCCACCAACTCAGTACTTTGGTTCTTTGGCGACGATATGCCCGGCGTACCCAACAAACGTGGCGGCGGCATTTGCATTGGCAGCAAAGTAGCCCCTATTTTTTACAACACAATGGAAGATGCTGGTGCACTAGTATTTGAAGCACCCGTTGATGATCTCGGCATGGGTGATGTCGTCGAAATACGTCCTTACGAAGGCAAGATTTTAAATGAAGCCGGCGGAGTAATTTCTGAGTTTCAATTGAAATCGGACGTATTGTTGGACGAGGTTCGCGCCGGCGGACGCATTAACCTAATTATTGGACGTGGTTTGACCACTAAAGCGCGCCAATCACTCGGTTTACCCACTTCAGACCTATTCAAGCAACCCGCCACGCCCCTTGAGAGTGACAAAGGTTTTACCCTTGCCCAGAAAATGGTTGGCAGAGCCTGTGGTTTGCCCGAAGGGAAAGGTGTACGCCCAGGCAGTTACTGTGAACCCTTTATGACTACGGTTGGCTCACAGGATACAACCGGCCCAATGACTCGCGACGAGCTCAAAGATCTGGCATGTTTGGGATTTTCTGCCGATTTAACCATGCAGTCTTTTTGTCACACTGCAGCCTATCCCAAGCCCGTGGATATCGACACGCAACATACTCTTCCCGATTTTATTATGAATCGCGGCGGCGTGTCGCTTCGCCCCGGTGACGGCATTATTCACTCGTGGTTAAACCGCATGCTACTGCCTGACACTGTAGGCACCGGAGGCGATTCCCACACCCGTTTTCCCATGGGTATTTCCTTCCCTGCTGGTTCGGGTCTTGTCGCGTTCGCTGCGGCCACCGGCGTAATGCCACTGGATATGCCGGAATCGGTATTGGTACGCTTTAAAGGCAAAATGCGTCCGGGCATAACTTTGCGAGATTTAGTGCACGCTATACCCTACTACGCCATTAAAGAAGGCATGCTAACAGTCGAGAAAAAGGGCAAGAAAAACATTTTTTCAGGAAAAATTCTGGAGATAGAAGGTCTAAGCGAACTCACGGTTGAACAGGCGTTTGAGTTATCTGATGCATCCGCAGAGCGCTCAGCAGCGGGCTGTACAATCAAGATGCCGGAAGATTCCATCGCTGAATACCTGCGTTCAAACATCACCCTACTTCGCTGGATGGTGGCGGAAGGCTATGGAGATCGACGTACTCTTGAACGCCGTGCGAAGAAAATGGAGGACTGGCTCGCCGAACCTAGCCTTCTCGCCGCAGATGCCGATGCCGAATATGCCGCCGTTATTGAAATTGATCTAAATGACATCACCGAACCTGTGGTTTGCTGCCCGAATGACCCCGACGATGCGAGACTACTCTCAGAAGTTGCCGGCGACACTGTCGATGAAGTTTTTATCGGTTCCTGTATGACAAATATCGGCCATTTCCGTGCTGCCGGCAAGCTGTTCCAATCTACACCCGGTCCGCTCAAAGCACGCTTTTGGATGTCTCCGCCTACCAAAATGGACGAACATACATTACGCGAAGAAGGTTACTACAACATATTCGGTGCAAAAGGTGCTCGCATGGAGATGCCGGGCTGCTCTTTGTGCATGGGCAACCAAGCGCGAGTCGCCGACGGCGCTACAGTGTTATCAACCTCCACACGCAACTTCCCCAATCGCCTGGGTACGGGCGCTAACGTCTACCTCACTTCAGCTGAATTGGCAGCTATTGGCGGAATTTTGGGCAAGCTCCCGACACCGGAAGAATATCTACAGTACGCTTCTAAGATTGATTCGATGTCGAAAGAGATTTTTCGATATATGAATTTTGATCAAATTGAATCCTTCGTAAAAGGCGCAGAAAACGGAAAGCGCATCGCTGCTACAGAGATCGAAGAAGTCAAAATGTAAAATATAAGTATCTAGAAACCGATAACGCCGATGCGCTTCCGCCGTCGGCGTTTTTATTTTTAATAATAGAGCATTTTTTTCCCTACGCTTGCTTTTTCCGTCTAAACTTTATCGAATCATTTTATTTTTCAACAGAACTTAAGCGTTTATTTCTTTAAGCAATCCGCTGCTGGATGGGAGGTCAAATGCCTTATACATGTATAGACTGCGGTTATAAAGGCAGCAAAATCATCCAGGGAGGCTGTCCGGGGTGCGGTTCAAAAAAAATCAAATGCCAATTAAAAGCAGAAATACAAAAAGCAGAAAAAAACCTCGGCGATTAAGAACTACCTTAATGGTTATTTTGTGGCTATTTCTCTTCTACAGGGCATACACTTTGTTTATGACCTAGATTGCTAGCGCGGCATACCTTAGCAAATAATTCGCGCAACCTTGGATTTAGATACGCTGTCGCCCAATAAAAGTAATTTAACTTTTGATCACACCTGAAGTGCAAGATAGCGATCCTCATCGAATGATCATTCAACAGTTGCTAACATGCCAATATTCAGGCATCGTTGGTAGCACCACAAAAATAATGCGAGTGTACAAATTATGGGCACCGCTCATAACGACTTGGGCATGATCGAAGTACACCTTCACAAAATAACCAACATGTTAATCCCACATGCGCTCACCCTTAAAACAAAGGTCGATAAAGGCTCGCGTTTAAATGATTTCGATATCGAATTTCTTGAAGAGGTTTTTGAGTACCACAGAACGGTAATGAGAGATTTTGAAAAACACCCGGAATATGAGCATTTAATCATCCAACTATCTATGCTCTACACTCATATCGTAGAGCTTGGCACCGACAATCTAGCAGTTAAGTAAACACTAGATAGACAACCAGGGGCTTTATGAGCGGTTCAGTGTTTGAAACATTTTTCCTTATTTTTTCGGGTGCCGCGCTTATTGCCTCGGTGGCACTGTATACCCGGCAGCCACTATTAGTAGCTTACATTGCTCTCGGTGTAATACTCGGCCCTCACGGCCTAGAAGTAATTACCCAAATACACTACATTACAGAAATGTCACACATAGGCATTATCTTTTTGCTATTCCTTTTGGGTTTAGACATGCAGCCAAGCGCATTAATCGCGGTGCTGCGCAAAGCCACCAGCGTCGCATTAATAAGCTCTGCAGGCTTTGCTATTATAGGTCTATGTGTGGGCTTGGCCTTCAAATTCACATTTTTTGAATCCATTGTTATCGCAATGGCGTCCATGTTTTCAAGTACAATTATTGGCATTAAATTACTGCCAACCACGGTATTGCACCACAAACACACCGGCGAGCTGATGATCGGCTTGTTGTTAATACAAGACTTTATTGCAATTTTTTGTCTGCTAATTTTGTTGAGCGGATCAGGCGGAACAGTGGATGTAAAACCACTGCTGACGGCACTAGTGGCACTGCCCATACTCGCCGGCGCGGCTTACCTGATGGTTAAGTATGTATTATTCAAACTAATCGCAAAATTCGACCGTTTCCATGAATATATTTTCCTATTGGCCATTGGTTGGTGTTTAGGTTTGGCCGAACTGGCGGAAACAATGAAACTCTCTGCCGAAATAGGCGCCTTCATTGCGGGAGTTTCTCTTGCCACCAGCCCCATCTCTCAATATATAGCGCTCAACCTAAAGCCATTGCGCGATTTCTTTCTGGTGTTGTTTTTCTTCTCATTGGGCGCGCAATTGAATATAGACCTGTTACCACAAATAATTGTAGCTTCCTTGGTGTATACCTCACTAATGTTAATAATTAAGCCGGTAACGTTTTTCGCACTGCTACGCCACAACAGTGAACGAAGTGCTTTAGCCTGGGACATCGGTTTTCGCTTGGGCCAAATCAGTGAGTTTTCACTGCTGATAGCCTTTGTCGCCAGCAGCAGTAAAGCTATCAGCGAAGCTGCTTCGGTGTTTATTCAAACCTCGGCTATTATCAGCTTTATAGTATCCAGCTATATTGTGATATTTTGTTTTCCCAACCCTATTGCTGTTTTCGATAGGTTAAGACGCGATTAGATTCAGCCAATAAAAAAGGCGGCTCACAGTGGCCGCCTTTCAATATGTCATAGGGTCTAGGTAAACATTTTGTTGTTCATTCGCTGCACCCACTTGGTTATTATTCCATCAACCGAAGCTGCAACATTTAAACCAATTTTTTCGGGTAGTGTCTTTTTATGCACAAAATCAACCTGAAATAGATCGGCCTCTTCTTTTAAACCAAGCAAGTACTGATCTGATGTTTCGATTACATCCACTAAATTCTGCTCCAACGCGCGTGTACCAAACCATATTTCACCAGTCGCAACTTTTTCTATATCTACTTTATCTCTGTTGGCGGTAATAAACTCTTTAAACAATACGTGAGTATCTTCGAGGTCTTCCATAAACTTCTCACGACCCTTATCCGTATTTTCACCAAACATAGTGACCGTGCGTTTATATTTGCCAGCGGTGAACATCTCAAAATCAACATCATGCTTTCGCAACAATCGATTAAAGTTTGGCAACTGAGCAACAACACCTATCGAACCAATAATGGCAAAGGGCGCCGATATAATCTTATTAGCTACACAGGCCATCATATAGCCACCGCTTGCGGCCACTTTGTCTACACATACGGTCAAAGGTATTTCTTTTGCGGTAATTCTTGCCAGCTGACTGGCGGCCAAACCATAGCTATGCACCATGCCGCCCTGACTCTCTAACCTTAATAGAACTTCATCTTCGGGGGTGGCGACGGACAAAATGGCGGTAATAACTTCTCGTAACTCTTCAGTTGCCGACGCCTTAATATCACCATAAAAATCAGTAACGAACACTCTTTTTTTGTGGGCTATTTTTTCGACATCTTTACCTGCCGTTTTATTTTGTTTCAGCTCGGCTTTACGTTTTTTCTTTTCAGCTTTAGCCCCTTTTTTTTCTGCTTTTTCTTCGGCTTTAATTAATTCGGGGGCTAAAACAACATATTTAACCGTATGGGCCAGATCGTCAAACTTATCGTTTAGCTTAGTGATAGTAAGATGACCCTTTTCGGGCTGTTGAGTCTTCATACTGGTAGATACAACTATACTTATGACTAAAATCAAGGCGAGCAAGAAGGTAATCGTTTTGGCCAAAAAAAGACCATATTCGGTTAAGAATTCCAATTTAGACTCCAGAGGGGCTTAGGTTTGAGTAATATAAGGTTAAGTAAGTAAACCATACGGAAAAGGGATGATTGGGCGAAAACGCCAGTTTTGGCACAAAAATAAATCGTCACTGCCAACGGTTAATGGCGCCATCAGCTATAGAATTCAAGGGCTTGGCCGTGAGGCCGTTTGAACTTAGCGATATTTGAAATATTGCGCCATGCTCCATCGGTAAATATGTTGCACTTCCATATACCGCGTCCACTATCGGCACGTAGCGACCATTTTCTCTTAAAAAATGCCACATATCTAAGCCATATTCACTCTCGCTCAGCTGATAAACAGAACGTTTTTCACGGCGCTCGTCTTCTAGTGAGTAGTAACGACCGCTAATTCGGTCTAGCCGATAACCTGGCTTTGCACCCAGGACTTGAAACAAACCGAGCCAGCGAATAATGCGAGCATCTACCTGCCACTGATCGCCTTTTATAACAAAAGACTGTTCTTGACCATTGTCGACAAAGTCGACTTTCGCCTCGAAGGCCTGCTCCCCTTGTTTCTCGAAACTAATGGTTAACAGTGGCTTTTCGTCCAGCAGTTGTTTGTAACTAAACAAATCGAGGCCAACCAGCGTTATTAATACGGCGAGCGCGATTAGAGAGAGCCCCACCATCCCCCTCAACCAACCCAAAATCCAAGTAGTTTTGGCCAAAAGGCGCGCACCCAGATAGACAGCCCCAACCGCGACTATAAATATTACTATAGCAAAAAAACCAGAATACATGTTTAGCCTTACTCTGCGCACTGCCTAATAAAATTAAAAATCAGCTTACCTGCTATCGTCGATTCGGGCGGATGAACAGGCATTTTTTTTACGTGGAACCATTGTGCTTCAACAATTTCGTTTTCGTCTATACATATTTCACCGCCATCGTACTCAGCGGTATAACCCAGCATCAGCTGCCCCGGAAAAGGCCATGGCTGTGAGCCGAAGTATTCAATATTAGTGATATGCAACCCCACCTCTTCGAACACCTCCCGTGCTAGAGCCTGCTCGGCAGTTTCCCCTGGCTCAACAAAGCCGGCCAAAGTACTGAAAACACCCTCGGGAGTATGAACACCTCTGGCCAATAAACAATATTCCCCCCGCCTAACCAGACCAATGACACAGGGTGAAATGCGAGGGTAAAAACGTGCTTTGCATTGGCTGCATATACAAGATCTATCCTCCCTTGAGGGTTCAGTGGCAACGCCACAAACACCACAAAACCTGTGATCTCTATACCACCTAGTGATTTGTAAGGCGCGGCCGGCAAGTTGAAACAATTCTTCGGATACACACCCCAGTTGACTGCGCAGAGGCTGCCACTCAAAACCCGAAGGCGGCTCAGTCACTTGACACGAGCTGTAAAACAAGGCGAAACAATGTTGTTGATTCAGCTCACCCAAATAATGTCTTTGTATGGGATCTATCGCATTGAATACGTTTTCGGCAAGTGGCTGCCAATTACTATTAGCCCTAACCAAAAGCTGACCACTGCCGATGATGACGTAGAGATCCTCTGATACATCTATTCGCTTGCTTTCAGAAGATATAAATACCATTTTGACTTACTTCTACTCCTCTAAATCCACGGCATAACCCAGCGCCTCAAGGCTTACTTCGGCAATTTGCAGTACGGAATCATCCATCTTAAGTCTCGTCGTGGCTGAATCCAAGTAGTATTCAATAGCAATTATTGCATCGGCAAACGTTTCTAAGGTCTCTTTTAACGCCGGAGGCTGGTCACTGTCCGTTAGTACTTCATCAACAAATTGCGAACAGCGCCTTAAAACCTGTGCGGCGCGCATATTGTTCATCATCAACATACCTCCTCGCACCGTGTTTAAGGTTTTTCCAATATTGAGGATATGTCCCGTATCAAAATCCGACTCTGAAAACGAACTAAGCGCACGCTTGGTGAGCGATATGCCCGCCTCACATTCACTAAGAACAATGCGCTTAGCCTCCGCCAACTCGCCCGAGGCGATTACCTCCTGCTGAGCCAGTTTATTGGCCAATTCAAGCTTTTCATCCGATAGCTTTGTTGTTTCTATCGAAGACACCACCGATTCTAAGTACAACAAGGTATTGGCTACGTCTTGCATCTCCTCCTGGTTTAAAACCTCAGCTTTGTCTCTCCACAACTCAATGCGCTTAAGCTCAGCCTTTAGGATGTTGGAAGCGGAAACGAGTCCTACTATAGATAATATCTCGGAGATCTTTTGTAAGGTGGCGATAAAACCTTCGATATCATCAATCTTCTGTACGCTACTTTGGGAGGCGCCCTCCAATACCTTTTTGGTGTTCTGCAACTCACTCGTCAGTACATGAGCGAGCGACGAAACAGTATGAGCACTGGGCCCGTTGAGCAAATCGCGTTCATCCGAAAGATCTCTATCGGTAAAAGGAAAACGTTCCACACCGTAATTCGATCGCACCAAGTTAGCATCAGAGCTGTCTGCTGCAGATAGAGCTACCAGGTAAACCAGTTCTTTAACCAAGCCCTTCGGTGTTTGAGCAGCAAATGCGGCCTCGCCAGATTTTTCGACTTGCCTGATTATCCGATCGATGCGCCCAAACAGTAATTTGCGCGTTTCAATCACCGCCATATTTTTGCTAACAATCACATCCAGCGCGCAGTTCCCTAGCCACCACAGCAAAGCCAAAGGCTGATCGTTCGGCGTGAACCGCCTTAGCCGGTTGAGTGCTCGTCGCATCATCGCTACAGAGTTTTTGGTTTGATGCTCCTTCATAAAGCCCAGCAAACCAAATTGATACATATGCCGAAGTCGTCGCACAACAGTTTTAAACGGTTGACCAGCCAAAGAAAGAGGATCTACTTCTGGAAGTTTGGGGTTTTTAGCAAGGTTGAGATTAAAGAAGTGACTCTCGGGTAGTGCCGGCTCACTGCGTAATTTACGCAACTCATTTATCTGTGGAATAAGTAATACCGGTGCCCGACGCTCGGTTTCCTGGATGAACTCCAAATAACGGGTCAATACGAAAAAGCTACTACTGACAACCTCTAAACGCTTTTCAAACCGACGACCGCTGTTTCCCGGTGAAATTTCTTGAGCCGTGATAAGCAGTTCGCGCGCGAGCAATTCAGCACCATTAAGCTGAATGAGCTTCAGTATGCCAACAATTTGGGTAATACCATCAATAGACGATTGTAGGCTCGTGCCATCACCTTGTGCCGACACAAATCGCTCTAAGTGTTGCGCTGAATCTTCGATCGTGGCGACCAATTCGTCACGAACCATATTCAACGACTGAAAATTAACTGCATCCATAAACACCACGGCATTGTTTCTAGATTTACATTCGAACACTTAAATAAATAAGCTCACCACACACCAGCACTTCAAGTGGCCAATATTACAAGTGATACATTAATTAGCATACTCAAGCCCAGAACCACTGTGCAACTCCACTATTTTACGCAGTCAGTTACTATTACGGCATTGCTTAAATAGATTGACGTGTAATCTAAGTAGCCGTAATGCAATGATTGTTTTCAAAATAATGGAATGTGGCGCCGATCTGAGCTGCACTAGCAGTAAGTATAATACTGTTTACATAAAAGTCTTTAATTTTCTTACAGTTACCTCAAGATGTTAACTCAAAATCTCGGTTAAGGGCACCTCTAATAATTGAAATTGCCTGAGGGCTTCAGGTATTGTCAATATCAAGGCAAGCTTTTGAGAGTAGGCTGACTGCCTATTGAACAACTCAACACCAAGACCGGGAATACCTGAAGTCCCCGAAGGGTACGCCCTTTGCTCATCGGAGGCCCTTTGCTCATCGGAGATATTGCTCTATTTGCCAAGGACTAGGCGCCATTAACTGCGTAGAGTGCCTGACAGTGTGAACGAAAGGGCTCACGCGGGAGCAAATTCGAAGTATTAAAGGCACCCTTAAGTCACAATTAAGTAGATCTTTTAAGTGAGCTGAAGGGTGAACAAGGACGTCGTGCAGCATTACTGTACGACGCTCCTTGAGCTTGAACGGCAGATTAAAAATTACTAGCATTAATCTATAGGTGGACAAGCATACTGGAGGTATAGCCTAGAGCAATTACAGGCGCCCACTTGAGGTGGCCGAAAAAGGTATATTTCCCCTTGGCCATCCCCATTAGCGCAACGCCCGCAGCCGAACCGATAGACAAAAGATTGCCACCTACTCCAGCCGTCAACGTTACTAGAAGCCATTGACCCGTAGACATTTCAGGGTTCATCGACAAAACAGCAAACATTACAGGAATATTATCGACTATGGCCGACAATACACCAACGGCGACGTTAGCATAGGTGGTATTCCATTGACCGTACGTGAACTCGGAAACCACAATCAAGTAGCAGCAGTTCTCGCTCAGCCCAGACCCCATATAGATCAAGGCCTTCAGCTGAGCTTAAAATACACCTTTCGCGCTATTTCTAAAACATCTTCCGCATTAAAAAGCTCAAATAAAGCTTGACAGGGCTTTTCGATTTTTTGTCCCCGGGTAACCCGCCTTCTCCTCTCAACCCTCAAGGGCAGCCAGGGGCCGCGTTGCCGTCACTATCCAGGTTTTTTGAAAACGCCCTCGGATTGCATCGATTAAAGCTCGCTATAGGTCTTACGCGAGACCGAAAAAACCCATGGTACTATCCAGCCGTTCGTTTTGGAGACGTCATGAGCCAAGCACCACTAAAAAC
>JBLHGN010000040.1:0-18314 GCA_047616325.1 Lentisphaeria bacterium | reverse complement strand
TTTATTTATGCAAGAGCTTGGCAGGGGCCGAAAATGCCTCTGGCAATAAGAAAAATTAAAGTCAGTGAGCTGCCCGTAACCGTGACGCTTGATAAGTCGATGTCTATGGCTCAAGGAATGGATCTAGGTAGTTTTCCTCAAGTTGAAGTGGTAGCACGGATATCGTCTACAGGTAGTGCCATTTCAAAGGCTGGCGATTGGCAAGCATCTTTTGGTCCGGTATTGGTGGCCAGCCACAGTAAAAAAATTGCGCTGAGTATAGCCGAACAATTGCCATGATTTTCGGATGATTCACGCCCTTATTGTGTGTAGAATCGCCGGCTCTGTATTAGGTGTCCAAGCGCTATAGTGTTGTCACTCGTCTGCTTTGGTATCCTCGATAGGATGGACGCAAGCTTTTTTATGTGCATACAAATACCTGGTAATACAATATAAATCATATAGTTATATAACTTTCTTAAAGTAACGAAATAAAGCGAATACCAGAATATGCGGTTGAAATCCATCAAGCTAGCCGGCTTTAAGTCTTTTGTAGATCCCACTACGGTTCACTTCCCCAGTAATCTTGGCGCCGTTGTCGGCCCCAATGGCTGTGGCAAGTCAAATATCATCGATGCCGTGCGTTGGGTGTTGGGCGAATCATCCGCAAAAAATCTGCGCGGTGAATCGATGACCGACGTTATTTTTAACGGTTCCAGCGGTCGCAAGCCGGTCGGCCAAGCTTCCATTGAATTGGTGTTTGATAACAGCGACGGCACTATAACGGGTGAGTTTGCCGGTTATGCTGAAATTTCTGTAAAACGAAAAGTTACCCGTGATAGCCAAAATTTTTACTATTTGAACAGCACCAAATGTCGTCGACGCGATATTACCGATATTTTTCTAGGCACTGGGCTGGGCCCTCGCAGTTACGCAATTATTGAACAGGGTATGATTTCGCGCCTTATCGAGGCAAAACCAGAGGAGCTGCGCGTATACATCGAAGAGGCGGCAGGCATTTCAAAATACAAGGAGCGCCGCCGCGATACCGAAAACCGAATAAAGCGCACCCGCGAGAATCTGGAGCGTCTTACCGACATCCGCGATGAGTTGGAGCGCCAGCTTTCACGTCTAGAGCGCCAAGCTCAATCTGCAGAAAAGTACAGTGAATTCAAAAAGATAGAGCGCGAACTTAAATCAAAGCTTCAGGCTTATCGCTACTGTGTACTGGAGGAGAAATCCAACACTAAACACAATGCAATCAAGGAGCTAGAGCTATCGGTTGAAGCTAGCGTTACCGAGCAGGTTCGCCACGATTCTTCAATTGACAAAAATCGCATGCAATATTCAGAACTTAGCGACAAGTTTAACGAGGTGCAGGGACGTTTCTATTCGATAGGTGCCGATATCGCTCGTATTGAACAGTCCATTCAGCACGCGCAAGAGCGCGAGCGGCAATTGAAAGTCGACCTCCATCAAAATGAGCGCGACAGCCAGGAGGCACAGGAACACTTGGCTGAAGACAGGGCCAAGTCCGAGGGTTGGGAGGCCGAGCTTATGGAAATAGAGCCCGAGCTGGAGATGATAAAAGAGGCGGAAGAGGTGTCAAGTACTAGTTTGCTTGAAGCCGAAGATGCCATGCACATCTGGCAACAAGAGTGGGACCATTTTAACCAGCGTGCCGCTGAACCGCGCCAGCAAGCTGAAGTGCAACAGTCGCGAATCAAATATCTCGAACAGGTTCAGCAGCGTGTAATTGAACGCATGGATAAACTCGAAACCGAGCGAGACGGCCTAGTTGTAAATGATGTAAATGAAGAAATCGAGGTGTTTGAACAAGAGCTGGCCACTCACGAACTAAACATAGAAGAAAAAAGCGCCCAGGCAGAATCCAGTGTTGCGATTATAGAAACGTTGCGAGAGCGGCAACAAACAACTTCTGATGAGCGAGATACTTTGCGCAGTGAACTGCAATCGGCTAAAGGCCGTCAGGCGTCTTTGGAAACATTGCAGCAGGCGGCTCTTGGCCTGTCAGCGGGTGACGTTACAGAATGGCTGGAACAGCAAGGTTTAAATCACTGTGCCCGCCTTGCTGAAAAGATATCGGTAGAAAGCGGCTGGGATATGGCCGTGGAAGCCGTGTTAGGGCGTTCATTGCAAGCGGTTTATGGCGACCAGCAGTTGACCAGCCTTAACAGTGCTGTGGAGTCGTTTAGCTCGGGCCAGTTGATGATAATTGAATCTGGTCATGTTTCGAAAAGTAGTGCTTCTGCGCAAACACTGTTGAGCAAAATACAATCTGATGTCGATGTGAGTCACTTGTTACACGGTGTATATATTGCGGAAGACCTCGTCGATGCGATGGCAAGAAGGATTCATTTGAAAAGTGGCGAGTCGGTGGTAACGCGCGATGGTGTATGGTTGGGTCTCAATTGGTTGCGGGTTGGCAAAGGCAACGAAGTAAATAGCGGTGTGATTGCCCGAAGTAAAGAATTAGAGGTATTGGCAGAGCGGATTTCCGAGCTTGAACAGAATATAGATGACTTTACGGAAACCCTTGAGGCAACTCGTTTGGCATTACAAGATGCCGAACACGCGCGCGAAAGTGTTCGCAAAGAACTTGAAAATCTAAACCGAATGCACAGTGAAGTACGTTCTCAGCTTAGTGCTCAAAAAGCCAAGGTGGAACAGGTGCTAGAGCGGCGTGCGCGAGCCGAGCGCGATCTAAGTGATGCCAAGGCCCAGCTCAATGCCGAAAGCGAAAATCTAGTGGATGCGAGAACAAAGCTGCAAAGTGCTATTAACGGAATGGAGCACGACACCGAAGATAGAGAGAAACTACTCAGTCAGCGTGATGATATTCGGCTAAATTTAGACCAGGCCCGTCAGCGCGCTCGACACGATAAAGACAAGTCTCACGCAATGGCCATGCGCTACCAGTCCATTAAAACCCAGTTGGAATCAGTGCGTCTCGGCCTGCAGCGTTTACAAGATCAAATGCAGCGTATGGAAGAACGTAAAGAAACACTGCTGCTGGCACTTTCTGAAAATGTCGATCCTGCAGAAGAGAGCAAGCTTGAACTGGAAGCCCATCTTGAGAGGCGTGTTGCCGTAGAAAAACACTTAAGTGAAGCGCGCGCGGCTTTGGAAACGGTCGAAGCCGCTTTGAGGGAATCTGAAAAAGGTCGCCACCAAGTCGGGCAAATATTGTCTGGTCTGCGATCCAATCTAGAGTCGGCGCGCTTGCAGGCTCAGTCTTTGGATTTACAGCGGGAAAGTTTGAAGCAACTATTGATAGATGACGACTACGATCTGGACACCGTAGTGGCCAGTTTAGAGGAGGGCATAGACGAGCAAGAATATGAGGAGGAGTTGACTAAGGTGGGAGCCAGAATAGCCCGCCTCGGCGCGATCAACCTCGCCGCAATTGACGAGTTTAAGGTGGAATCAGAGCGTAAAAATTACCTCGATTCACAAAACCAAGACTTGGTGGAAGCCCTAGAAACCTTAGAAGGCGCTATCAAGAAAATTGACAAAGAAACACGAACTCGCTTTAAAGAAACCTTCGAACAGGTAAACACGGGTTTGCAAGAATTATTTCCCAAAGTTTTTGGCGGCGGGCACGCGTATTTGGAACTTACCGGAGACGATTTACTCGATACCGGTATCGCCATAATGGCGAGACCTCCCGGCAAGAAAAACAGTACAATTCACCTGCTTTCCGGCGGCGAAAAAGCGCTTACCGCCATCGCCTTGGTGTTTTCAATATTTAGACTGAACCCAGCGCCATTTTGTATGTTGGACGAAGTGGATGCACCGCTAGACGACGCCAATGTGGCGCGCTATGCACGCTTGGTTGAAGAGATGTCGTCGCAGGTACAATTTATTTACATTACGCATAACAAGATAGCGATGGAAATGGCGCATCAATTATTGGGGGTCACCATGCATGAGCCCGGTGTTTCACGCATGGTAACGGTAGACGTTGATGAAGCTGCTGAACTCGCTGCGTCCTAATCATTTGAGAAAGTGACAGGAGACAATTAAGTGAACAAAGATTGGTTAACGGCAATCATCGTACTTTTGATTATTGGCATTGTGCTGGATGGTGTTCGGCGCATGCGACTGGCAAGAAGACAAAACTTGCGCCTCTCTAAAAATGCAAAAAAGGCCGATAAAGAAAACCCTGTTCAGGTGAGTACCAGCGAATTCCCATCCGGTGGTGCGCGTGTTGCGGCTTATCGCGGGGAAAACGACGTAGAGCAGTTTAATAAGACTGTACGTAAAAAATTTGAAACTGGTAGAGTAACCGTAGGTGCACCGCAACGTATTCCCGAGCAAGTTGCGCTAAATCTCGAAGAGTCTGTGCCCATGTTGATGGACTCGGTTGAACTTGAAGAGCACGCAGACGAAGGCATCGATGATCTTGTTGATCCCGCAGAACCGAGATTAGGCTCTTTTGATGATTTAGACGATGATTCATCTTCCATTGAGGAAGACGGTGAATCGATATCGGACGAAGTTTCCACCAGCGTGAGTGGAAATGAAGCTGAATCCAGAATGCTAGCCAACGAAGACCCGCCGTCCGACAAAACCGGCTTAGAAACGTATGAGTCGGTCAAGCCGTCGCGAAGGTACGAAGAAGATCCCAAAACAGAAGATATTGTTTACGACAGCCCTGAGGAAGTGCTGATCATCAATATAATGGCCAAGTCGGGCGAGCGCTTTCAGGGCCCAGATTTACTGGAAACGTTAGTGGAAGAGGGCATGAAGCTTGGTGCAATGGATATCTTTCATCGCCACTTGGACAACGACGGCGATGCACCGGTAGTATTTAGCTTGGCCAATATGGTGGTGCCAGGTACGTTTAATCTGGCGGCAATGGCCGAATTTGAAACGCCTGGTGTGAGCATGTTTTTGAGTTTGCCTGTGGCCGGGGAGAGCCTGGCAGCCTATAACGATCTGGCGGTTACCGCGCGAAATATCGCCACCAAGATAGGTGGCGAGTTAAAGGATGAAAATCGCAGTGTAATGACTAGCCAGACCATTGAACACGGGCGTCAGCGAGTAATAGAATACGAGCGCAAGAAAAAGCTCGCACGGGTGTGAGTTCGCTCCTACATATAAATAAGTCCATAAAAAGAAACAACAAAAGGTGACGTGAATGTGACCTTTATTAAATATAATGGCTGTCCCATTACGTTGTGCAAGACCAGGTCATCCACCCGAATTGACAGAGTAATATGCATTTTGCGTAGCCCGAGACATAAATCGCGCACATCTGTTCGTGACACGCCGTAAATACATCCATGTAGGCTCGTCACCAGCATCCATGCTGGTGACGGTATCGACTACAGGCCTCAATCCATGTCTCTCCGAGTTAACAGGATAGCAATGATTAAATACCATAGAAAAGTTTCAAATATCGGTGACATATGCAACTCTATGCAGGTGGGCATATAAGATGGACGTTTCGTTAACTGATGCTCAAATGGCCGCAATTAATAAGGCTGGTATTAGAATAAGTAAAGGTAATGCTCCAAAACTGTTGAGTTATGAAGCGTCCGTATGGGCCTTTTCGCCTGAAGACTTAACATTAATTCTTCAGATGGCAAACGCGACATATAGAGCTGGTATTCCAGTAATGTCGGATAGTAAGTATGACGCCCTTTACCTAAGAGAGCTTGAAACTCAAGATCCTGATAGTGAGTTCCTTTCGTCGGTAGAACCAGAGCCACTTCTTGAGTCTAAGACAGTGTTGCTGCCTGTTAAAATGCTTTCCACAGAAAAGGCTTATAGTTATGAAGAAATTAATAAGTGGGTAGAACGGCTTGTGAAAGCTGCTAATGAAATTAACGTGGAGTTGTCAGAATTAAATATTAGAGTTACTCCCAAACTCGATGGATATGCTGCTTACGATGATGGAAAAAAGCTTTATACAAGAGGAAATGGTACAAAAGGGCAAGATATTTCAAGAGCCTTTGCTAAAGGGCTAAAGGTTGCCAAAGGAGGAGTAAGAGGCTGTGGTGCCGGAGAAATCGTCATTAAAAAGAGTTATTTTGATGAGAATTTAAGCGGTCATTTTGAAAATTCCAGAAATATTCAAGCATCAATAATTGCTGAGAAAAAAGTCGACGAGAGGATTCAAGAGGCTATTGATAGCGAAGCGTGCGTTTTTTTCCCTTTTTCCCTTTTGGAGGGTTGGGTTGGTCATTATGAAGTATTTTTAATAGAATTTAAGGGCATCCTTGGTAAAATCTGGGGCTTAGTTGATTATGAAATAGATGGCATTATTGCAGAGACTACAAATGAAGCATTGAAATCTCATGTGGGATCAACTAGAAAACATC
This sequence comes from Lentisphaeria bacterium, assembly GCA_047616325.1. Taxonomy (GTDB): domain Bacteria; phylum Pseudomonadota; class Gammaproteobacteria; order Pseudomonadales; family Cellvibrionaceae; genus JBLHGN01. The sequence goes on along the minus strand of JBLHGN010000040.1, from coordinate 11,985 downwards.
ATAGATGGCAAATCGCTTATAAGGTAAATGCTGAGATTGCCAAGGTAAGAGTTCTTGAGGTGGTGCCTCAAACTTCGAGATCTGGGAGGTTAACTCCGGTTGCGATATTAGAACCAATCAAATTAAGTGGAGCAACAATTAGTCGAGCAACAGTTCATCATTTTGGGATGGTTAAATCGAAGGGTGTTGGGAAAGGTGCTTTAGTAGAGCTAGTTAGAAGTGGTTTAGTGATACCAAAAATAGAGCGCGTGATTGAGAAAGTTGAACCAGATATTCCTAGCGAATGTCCTAGCTGTCATTCTCATGTTGTCTGGGATGGCGACAATCTATTCTGTCCAAATATGACTGATTGCTCAGCCCAAGCAGAGAATACATTGATACATTTCTTTAAAACCCTAGGAAATGTTGATGGATTTGGTCCTAAAGTTATTGAGAAAATACATAAATCTGGAATTAAATCTATTTATGCTATTTATGATTTAAGTGTTAAAAGATTTATTGAAATGGGCTTCGGTGAGAAGACATCTGAAAATCTCGTGGCCCAGTTACTGACTAGTAGATCGATAGAAATCGAGGATTGGAGATTTTTGGCTGCCTTTGGTGTGCCCAGATTAGGAGAGGGTAATTGTGAAAAGCTATTGGAACATCATAGGGTCACTGAAATTTTCACTCTGACGAGATCTGAAATGGTTGAGCTAGATGGTTTTGCTGAATTAAGTGCCTCGACTATTCATGAAGGCTTGAAAAGTATCCGTGGTGAATTTAATCAGTTATATGAATTAGGTTTTAATATCAAAGAAACCACAAGGTCACAAGATCGATCCAATTTTCTCTTGGATGGGGAGTTGATTGTATTTACGGGTACTATGGAGTATGGGAAACGTCCTAATTTGGAAGCCGAGGCAAAATCACTTGGAGCTAAAGTAGGTAAGTCCGTTACGGGCAAAACAACGCTATTGGTAACGGGAAAGAATGTTGGTGAAAATAAATTAAAATCAGCCGCCCAAAAAGGGGTGCGTGTGATAAATGAGCATGAGTATCTTGATGAGCTAAGAGCTAAGAAAAGTTAATTTGTACAGCTCGTTTTTTTTGCGTAGCTTAATTTTGGACCGTGGATCTCTTAGAAGATCCAGGCTATTTGATAGAAACTTTGGGAGAAATGAATATCGGTATTGTTTGCAAACTAATTACAATGGCTATGATAGGCCTTACTATTTTCGGTTGCGCAGGGTCTCCGCCTCGGCATCTCGATAATTTATGCCATATATTCGATGAAAAAGACAGTTGGTATAAAGATGCAAAAAAGGCGTCAAAGCGATGGAATATTCCCATCCCCACTAATATGGCGTTTATGTATCAAGAGTCACGTTTTGTCGCAAAGGCAAAACCACCCCGAAAAAAATATTTGGGCTTTATTCCCGGGCCTAGAGCCAGCAGTGCTTATGGCTATTCCCAGGCCAAAGACGGCACCTGGGACTGGTACAAAAAATCTTCCGGTCGCTGGGGTGCTGATAGAAATGATTTTGATGACGCCATCGATTTCGTAGCTTGGTACAATCAAATTAGTGTTAGCCGCAGCAAGATCTCCGCCTCAGACCCCTACGCCTTATATTTGGCTTATCACGAGGGACACGGCGGATATTCCAGGGGGACGTATAGGGAAAAAGCTTGGTTAACTGCGGTTGCTCGCAAAGTAGAAAACAGAGCTAAGCAATATGAAAGCCAATTGAAAGGCTGTGAAAAACGCCTAAATTCATCCTGGTGGTGGCCGTTTTAATAATGGTTTTAGTTTTTTTGTACTTTCACTTGTAAACCTCAATATATAGAGTTTTTATGGATCAAGAATCAATAGTCTACGGTTGCATAAAAGATATTTCCGACTATCGCAAAGATGTCGAGCGTAGAGCCATAAACAGGCAGTCAATGCTCGCGCTACCCAAGTCGGAAGATTGGCCCTATGTCTCGCGCGAAATGTTTGCCATACCTAGAATAGAGGTGAGCGCAGACAATTATCAAACTGAAGTTATGCACTTTGGCGCCTCCTATAAGGCAATCGAGTATGAGTGGAAGGAGTGGATGAAGCATTTTGAATCGCTGCTCGACAGCATGTACTGGGTCTCGGCCATCGTGCATCTCGAAACTGAACTTGCCGGTGTGCATACCTTTACATGGGAGAGTAAAAACAACGGCCACACTCCCGGCTCAGGCATTAATCAGGTGCACTGCGAGTGGACTCAGGAACAGAGTTTTCTGTAACGGGCATGGGAGAATTACTTGAATTAATGACCGAAGAACAATTGCCGCAGAACGATATTAAAGCTATTTTTTTTGATGTTGATGGAACCTTACTCGGCTTGGATGGAAGTTATTCATCGGCAACAAAATTAGCAATTAAAAATATAAAAGAAAAAGACATTAAAGCGGGAATTGCTTCAGGCCGCCCATATTTTGCGGCTCGTCACATAGTTTACGAACTAGGCTTAGACGATCTCGGGATTTTTTGCGCGGGTGCTTCGCTGTATTTGCCATCGCAAAATAGAGTACTGTCTCAAGCTGAATTGCCCCGTAAAACAGCAACAACCGTAATTGCATGTTTGCGCACGCTGAATGTGCACTACGAGATCTACACCAGTGAACACTATTATATCGAACAGAATAATCTAGATGAAATTCGCCGCGTGCATACGCAACATTTGCGTTGTGATGCCCTAGACAAAGATTTTGATAGTGTAATAGCCGAAAGTTCAGTAATAAAATTATTAGCTGCTGTAAATAGCCGCGATAAATTTTCTGTGTTGCATGACTTAGAAAAACGTTTTCCTTCATTGGATTTTGCATATGCAGGCATAGCAGCCTATCCAGATTGGTTGTTTGTAAGTATTACCGACCCCAGCGCTTGCCGCGAAAAAGCATTTGCTAAGATGTTGACATTTCACGGTATTGCGGCGTCGCAGGTAATGAGCTTTGGCGATGCGCAATCCGATTGTGTGTTTTTGAAAAATGCGGGCATTGGAGTGGCAATGGGTAATGCCGGTGACGAAGTAAAGGCCATTGCCGACATCGTCACTAAGCCCGTATGGGATGATGGAATTGCCTATGCTCTATCTCGATTAATTTCTTAAACCTAAAATACTGCATATAGCTGTGTTCTGAGTTTTTTTTGGAGTGATGTGTGAAAATTAAAATCCAATACAACCGTAGATATAGTATGGTTATTACAATGCTAGCCTGCGCATCATCCGTGTGGATGATGATAAATACCTTTGGTTTTCCGGTGGAAAATGTTATCAAGTTTGTCTGGATATGCTTGGTATTGCTGGTGGCGTTAATGTTGGTTGCGGTACCGCTGGCTTTTGTAATGAGAAAGCTGTCGGACTCTCGTAACGCTGCATCAATATCTAATTCAGAGGAGCTATCTAGTCCAGAAAAAGAAGCCATGTCGTCCGAAGCGATTAAAAACAATACCGCTTCAGCACAAATGATCGATTCCGAGACTCATATATGAGCGCGCTTACGGTTCCGGTTAAGTATGCCATTCATTTGCTCGATCAAGCACAAAAAGCTGGCTGTAAAATTGAGGATATACTCAGAGACTTGAATCTGAGTATACAATATTTAGAAAGCCGCGGCGAAATTACGGCGCTTAAGTACGGTGAAATCTATCAAAGGGTAATGCGCGGAACACAAGACGAATGGTTTGGCATTTTTGCCGATGGCAAAGTGCCGCTAGGCGCTTTTCGCCTAATGTGCCTAACGCTTATACACTGCTCAGATCTTTCGCAGGCCATCATCAGGGCTGGCGAATTCGCCGAGATATGTCGCGGGTTACATGTGCGCTATGTGCTCAGAACAGACGAGACGTTGACGACACTCACGCTGTCACCGTCGCGCACAATGTCACAGGAAGAGTTTCAAGTAAAACTCAATCAAGCTGAACCCGAAACGTTGATGGCCTCGTTAATTACCTGGCATCGCTTATCGGAGTGGTTAGTCGGACTAGAAATTCCCATTACCAAAATGAGTGTTACTTTTCCCGATTTTGAGGGCATGATACCGCTGCTGGATTACACGCGCATTCCTGATATAAGTTATGGCAGTCAAACAAACTCTATTAGCTACCCAATAAAATATTTATCCTATCCTATTGTTCAGAATCAAGATTCGCTGATGTCGTTTTTGCGCACGGCGCCCTATCATTTGATTACTGAAGACCCGATTCATATACATACGGTAGATAAGGTTCGCAATATTCTAAAACGGGATGTGAGTGGTGCAATGCCATCTGCTGACGCTGTTGCTTCTCAACTAAATGTCTCGGTTACCACTCTCCGACGTCAATTGCAAAAAGACAACACCTCCTATCAGCGCCTAAAAGACGAGTGCCGCATGGAGGCCGCATTTCATTACTTAAGTTGTTTAGAATTGTCCAACAACGATATTGCCGAAAATTTAGGATTTGACGAGCCTAGTGCATTTTTTCGCTCGTTTAAAAAGTGGACAGGACAAACGCCTGGCGAATATCGCGCCAACCTTCAGTACGGTAAATAAAACCTGTCAAGGTTGTGCGTCTCTCCCTCTGTATCGTCGAAAAGTTTTGCTAATCTAGTCTTAGAGCCTTCAGCGCAATTAAAGGTAAATGCTGGCGGGTTAAGCCTTCCTGTACTGTCCCAGTCTAAGTAGAGATACACCTCTTTTGTTTTAACTGATGCAGAGGAATTCCCTATCTCAATGTTAAACGAAACTCTTCCCATTTCGATTTGTCAGCCAAAATGACGTTTTTGGCAATTGTATCTACACTTATAGAAGGGCCAAATGGCTCAAATATATAGAGGATTAAAACTATGTCTGATTACAAAGTCCCCATGCGAGATATGCAGTTTGTAATGAATGAGTTGCTTAATTACGGCGCACACTACCAGCGCTTGGGAATGGGTGAAGATGCATCTGCCGATATTGTCAGTGCGGTAATGGAAGAAAATGCCAAGTTTTGTGAAAATGTGTTGGCTCCATTAAACGGCGTTGGTGACACAGAGGGCTGCACATGGGTCGACGGTGATGTCACTACCCCCACTGGTTTTAAAGAAGCCTACAAACAGTATGTAGAAGCAGGTTGGCCCTCTATGTGTCACGCTCCAGAAATGGGCGGGCAGGGTTTGCCTCAATCACTTGGCACAATACTAAGCGAAATGGTTGGCACCGCCAACTGGTCATGGGCGATGTACCCTGGGCTTTCCCACGGTGCCATGAACACCCTGGAACAGCACGGTACTGATGAGCAAAAACAAAGTTATTTGACCAAATTAGTTGAAGGTTCATGGACGGGCACCATGTGTCTGACCGAACCCCATTGCGGTACAGATCTTGGCATGCTTCGCACTAAGGCCGAGCCCTCCGAGGGGGGGTATAGTATAACGGGCACCAAAATCTTTATTTCTGCTGGAGAACATGACATGTCAGACAACATAATTCACATTGTGTTGGCGCGTCTCCCAGACGCTCCGCAGGGCACTAAAGGCATCTCACTTTTCATCGTGCCTAAATATTTGCCCGACGCGTCGGGTGAGGCGGGGGACAAAAATGGTGTTACTTGTGGGTCCATCGAACACAAAATGGGCATTCACGCAAATTCTACCTGTGTGATGAACTTTGACAATGCCAAAGGATTTCTCATTGGTCCACCAAACCGTGGTTTAAATTGTATGTTCACTTTTATGAACACCGCGCGTATTGGTACTGCCGTACAGGGTTTGGCACATGCAGAATTGGGTTACCAAAAATCCCTGGACTACGCTAAAGACAGACTTCAAAGTCGTGCATTGTCAGGAGTTAAAAATCCCAGCAGCCCAGCTGATCCGATAATTTGCCATCCAGACGTTCGTCGAATGCTGCTCACGCAAAAGGCCATAGCTGAAGGTGGGCGCATGTTGATCTACTACCTTTCGCAATTGGTGGACATTGAACACGCCTCCGATGACGCTGCACTGAAGGACGAGTCCAGCGAATTACTTGCGCTACTAACGCCCATTGCCAAAGCTTTCTTAACCGAATCGGGGTTTGAGTCATCAAACTTAGCTTTGCAGTGTTTCGGTGGCCACGGATACGTGAAAGAGTGGGGTGTAGAGCAAAACGTGCGAGACTGTCGCATATCCATGCTCTATGAAGGCACCACCGGAATTCAAGCATTAGATTTACTCGGTCGAAAAGTGCTTATGAGCCAAGGTGAAAGTCTAAAGCGATTTACCAAGATGATTCATAAGTTTTGTCAGGCTAATTCGGATGTGGAGGCCATGCACGAGTTTGTCGCACCTCTCGCTGAGGCCAACAAAGAGTGGGGTGACGCAACCATGCATATCGGTCTTAGCGCCATGGAAAACCCAGAGGAGGTGGGTGCGGCCAGTGTCGATTATCTTATGTTTTCAGGTTACGTCACTTTGGCGTATTTTTGGGCGAGGGCGGCACAATTGGCACTAGTGTCAAACAATGAATCTGAAGCGCTGTTCTATTCCAGTAAAATTAAAACGGCACGGTTTTATTTTCAGCGCATTTTGCCTAGAACCAAAGCCCTGCTTGTGTCTATGAAATCTGGCGCTAATAATTTGATGGATTTTGACTTGGAAGAGTTTTAAGCTTGAGTCGTTATCGAAAGAAGTCGGTGTCCTAATCGCCTTGTTTATTAAACGACGAACTTTATTCGAAAGAACGCGAATAATGATTGTAAAAACTAGACGACCATCACCGTAATAAGCAATCTATAATAATTGAAGTGCTCACGTTTTCAGCTCAGATTAGATTTATTCTTACTTTTTGTGGCGCCGCTACTAACACAATTTAGTAAATACTCTAATGACCATACACCATCCATTGTATTCGGATGGGGTTTAATCCATTAAAAGTGGAGTAAGCGCTTGATACCTCGATATAAGAATCTACTCGAATTGATCGAACACGTCTTTGATTCCTACGCGGATTCACCGGCATTTACCTGTGCAGGGCACACCCTAAGTTTCCGCGATGTAGATGAGCTGAGCATGCGTTTTGCTAGTTACTTACATAATCAATTAGGTCTTGAACCTGGTGATAGAATCGCCTTGCAAATGCCCAATATATTGCAGTATCCCATTGCGATGTACGGTGCTATTCGTGCGGGTTTAATCGTTGTAAATACCAACCCACTGTATACCTCGAGAGAGTTAAAACATCAGCTTATCGACAGCGGTGCCAAGGTGTTGGTGGTGCTCTCAAATGTGGCGGGAAGTGCAGCAAAAATAGTTGAGGATACCGCTGTAGAGACGGTGATTGTGACCGATTTTGCCGATTTACATCCGTCTCCTAAGCGCCAAATAATTAATCTTGTGGTCAAGCACGTTAAAAAAATGGTGCCCAAGGTGGTTTTCAAACATTCAATTCACTTCCGTCATCTAGTCTCGTCACCTGCGCAGCCTTTAAAACACTTCCACACAGACGAAAATTCCATCTTGGCGCTTCAATATACCGGTGGCACTACGGGAGTTTCCAAGGGTGCTGTGCTTAGCCATGGAAATTTGGCTAGTAATGTCTGGCAAATGATATGTCATATGCCAGAAGCCTTTAGAGAGGGTAGAGAAGTCTATGTGGCGTGTTTACCGCTATACCATATTTACGCATACAACTTACACGGAATGTGTGCGTTTTCTATGGGCAGCCACAATATTTTAATCCCGAACCCGCGAGATTTGGCGTCAATTGTCTCAGCCCTAAAAAACATAAAAATGACGGTATTTGTTGGAATTAATACTTTGTATGTAGCCTTGGGGCACTACGCTGGTGCCAAACAAATAGATTTCTCCGAGCTTAATGTCTCCTCCGCGGGCGGTATGGCATTGACGGAAGATGCCGCAGCGCTTTGGAAAACGCTCACTGGTCGAGTTGTTTACGAGGGCTACGGCCTCACAGAAACTTCACCTGTATTATGCGGCAATAAAGTAACCAACGTTTTGCAGGGCACTATTGGCCTACCGCTTCCAGAAACCGAAATCAAATTAATTGATGAGCAGGGAGACGAGGTCGCCCCAGGTGGTGTAGGTGAGCTGTGTGCAAGAGGCCCCCAGGTGATGAAGGAATATTGGAATAGGCCTGATGAAACGGAGAAAGTATTGACTAAGGACGGATGGTTTAAAACAGGTGACATGGCAATATTCCTAGAGCATGGGCGTTATAAGATTGTTGATCGCAAAAAAGATATGATTTTGGTGTCGGGTTTTAACGTATACCCCAACGAAATTGAAGATGTGGTAACACTGCACCCCGGTATTCTTGAGGCGGCGGCCGTAGGTGTAAGTGATGAGCGCAGCGGAGAGGCCGTTAAGCTATTTGTTGTGCCGGCCGATCCAGGCCTTAGCGTAGAAGATGTTAAAAACTATTGCCGAGAGAATTTTACCGCGTATAAACGTCCAAAAAACATCATATTTAGGGACAGTCTGCCGAAATCGAATGTAGGTAAAGTTCTACGGCGTGAACTCCGGGACGAAACCTCTTAGTCTTGGACTGGAAGAAATCAATGTTTCGCGCCATACTACAAGGTGTAGCCAGCTTCAGATTAGGCCAGAGTAAAGTCTAAGATTGCGAAGTGCTGCGCACACATCATAGTGGTTTTATTATAGAATCGCTCACCATAGACACAGAGACACGCTCATAATATGAGCGTGTGAACTTAGTGCTCATAAAACTCAACTGGATGTCGCGGAGTATACAACTAAAAAATGCCGACTAATGCACTCATTCTATCCGGTGGTGGCGCGCGAGCATCTTATCAGGCCGGGGTATTACAGGGTGTTTCTGACATCTTGCCCCATCTTCACAATCCATTTCCCATTATTTGCGGTACCTCAGCGGGTGCAATCAATGCTGCGGCGATGGCCGCACACCCTGGAGAATTTAGGGCAGCGGCACTGGGTTTGGCTGAAACTTGGCGCAGCTTGGAGATTGAACAAGTTTTTCGAGTGGGTTGGTGGGCACAACTGAGCGGTATCGCGAAGGTGGTGGCGTCTTTGTTTAATGAAGGTGTTGGCAGAGACCGCCCATTGGCATTGCTAGACAACGCACCACTTCGCGAACTTCTCAATAAGGTAATTCCATTCGAAAATTTGGAAAAACGTATTGCATCGGGTGATTTGGAGGCGCTTTGCATAACTGCATTGGGATACAACTCGGGTGAATCCGTCAGCTTTTTTCAAGGAAATCCGGCTCTCCGAGGTTGGCGACGCTACAGACGCGTTGGAACGCCTTCGAAAATCTTGGTGGATCATTTGTTGGCCTCTTCAGCCATCCCGACAATATTCCCCACAGTAAAGCTCAACTTCGAGTACTTCGGCGACGGTGCCATGCGGCAAATGGCACCGATAAGTTCGGCTTTGCACCTCGGTGCCGACCGTGTATTCATTATTGGTGTCAGTGGCAATAGAAGTAAAAATGCCCATTGGGAGTTAAAAAAAACAAGCCGTGTGAGACACTCTCCATCCATGGCGCAAATTCTCGGGCAAATGTTTAACAGCGCCTTTATCGACGCCTTGGAGGGGGATATTGAACATTTAGAGCGCGTGAACGATTTAATTCGCTTGCTACCCGATGAACGATGTGAAAACACCGGGCATTTGCGTCCAGTAGATACTTTGATTATTTCCCCGTCTAAAGCATTGGATAAAATAGCCGGGCGTCGTATACGCAATATGCCACAAAGTATGCGCTTTTTTATGCGCAGTACCGGGGCCACCGCAAAAGGAGGAGGCTCAGCAGCGGCCAGTTATTTGCTGTTCTCCCGCGAGTACTGTAACGAGTTAATGGAATTGGGCTACCAAGACGCAATGTGGGAGCGCGACGCCATCGAAGCTTTTTTCGAAGACAAATAATAAATAGTTTGTAACGGCCATACTTGTTTAAAATTGGTGAACTTCTATTGTGTTTTTGAAGGAAATTTTGACGCCATAAAAATAATATATATTATTGCTGGTGTTTTAATGTTGATATTGTCTGTACGTTCGAAATAACTGCCAAAATTGAGAACAGTGGCTTTTTACTTTTTGAAAGCAAGGTAATCTCGATTATTGAAGCGTACAAGCAGAATTTGGTTCGCGATACTGAATCAGCTGGAATTTTGATCGGGGAGTATAGGGGCGAACATCACATCAAAGTCGTTGATGCAACAAGACCGAACCAACATGATAGCGCCTCACGATTTAGCTTCCTCCGGAAAAGCCGCCACCATCAGAACGTTGTGTTAGCCGCTTGGCAATCTTCGGAGCACATACAAGCATGGATTGGAGAATGGCATACTCATCCAGAAGATCATCCAGCCCCATCATCAATTGACATGCAGGCATGGAAAGAATACTTGCCTATTCGCCCTATGGTTTTGGTCATCCAGGGCCGAAAATCCCGCTGGCTTGGTGTAGTATCCAATAAAGTGGTGACGGCTGTAACACCCATTTTGACCGACTGACAAGCCAAATCAGATTGATATCCACTAACCATATCAGGCCGGGTTGATGCATCACCTAATAGTAGTTAGGCTATTTATTAGATCAATAGGGTCAGAGTCGTTGATAAAAATACTGAGCTCAAATGTCCGCTTAGGCCGAGAAAAGCTATCTTTAACATTATTCGCCAAATGGCCGCTTTGGGTCGAAATCTGTCATTTAATTAACCGCAAGCCAAGGGCTGCGTTGGACGAATAGTTGAGCTAAATAGTAATATTACGCAACTGGCGCCTCATATATTTCGTGGCGCGTTAGGGGTGCATCAAGCGCCATTCGACTAATTGGAGGTTAATAATTAATGCAAACTGAAGCAGCCTAACAAGAAAGAGGGAGCTCTTTCCATTGAAGTCCTGTTCGTTGGTGAACTCGCCTCATTAAAAATGTAGCACCTCTGCTGGGCGCGTACTGCAGGGTTTACAGCGTGTTAGGAAAAAAATATCGCGTTTATTCACAATACCCCATAAAGCTAATGTATGAATGCGCGCAACACAAGCCTGAATAAAGCAGTAAAGTGCGATAAAAGGGGGTTGTTCCCGATTTTCACGGTAAGTAGCGTTTAAGAAAAAACGCCCGACAAAAACTTGTTAGGAGGCAGCCTTTCAATAAACTGTACAGGCAATTCGCATCAGCCTAGTCGGCGGTAGTTGGCTTCTATGTCGGCCAAGGGCGCCATGCTACCATTTACAAATATAACAATTTTTCGATTGAGGCTTCTAAAGCGCGAGGGTAACGTTTTGCTCTTTTCCCTGTTGCTGCGGGGTACAAATATATCGGCTACTTGCAGCGCGCGACCGGCGGGAGAGGCTAGCTGGTCTCCCGTATTTAGCGGTTGATTCTTATTTAGCATACTCGCCTCCTATCTCTATGACTGTTTAAGCATACAGTGTATGTTTGTCCAGTGCAACTCGTAAGATTCGGGAACAGCGACTCTCGGCCTAACCGCAAAATTGCTTAAAAAACATTCAATCCAAGCAAGGTCAATCACTGTAGTGGAGTTTTACAGCCAAAGGCCCCACGGCTAGCCAGAAAAACGGATTAACGGGCAGGTAACACACTACGCAGTCAAGCGCAGGAATGGGTATTACCAGGGCGCATTCGTTCTTACTAGCAAAGCTATACCTCGTCTAGCATTCTCCCCCTGCGCTGAACAAATATAGCGTACGCATGTATAGTCATATTTCACATTGAGAGTAAGAACGTACGCGCCATGCAGCTAAAACAGCTATCAGTGAGGCCCATATCTAGAAAAGAAGAGCCTCAATACCAGCAACTCATGGAAGAACATCACTATTTGGGCGCTATCCCAAAGATTGGTGAGACTCTCTGGTACGTGGCGATCTATGAAGGGCAGTGGGTGGGACTGATTAGCTTTTCAGCGGCAGCCTTAAAATGTGCCGCACGGGATCACTGGATAGGGTGGAGTTACCGCCATCAATCCGGGCGCTTAAAGTTGATTGCCAATAATAGTCGCTTC
>JBLHGN010000039.1:0-18582 GCA_047616325.1 Lentisphaeria bacterium | reverse complement strand
ATTTGTGGGAGACCTTTAGAGTGCTTATTCGCTATTTTATTTTTGAAACATGGAATGATGTGATGCTCAAATTAATGAGCGGTCGCGGAGGGATTCCGTTTCTTTCAAAAGAGCCCTAGGGAGTAATACCCATTCCTGCGTTTGACTGCGTAGTGCGTTACCTTCCCGTTAATCCGTTTTTCTGGGTAGTCGTGGGGCTTTTGGCTGTAAAACTCCACTACAGCGATTGACTTTGCTTGGGTTGAATGTTTTTTAAGCAATTTTGCGGTTAGGCCGATAATCGCTGGTGTGTTGTGATAACGCTAGGCATTTGTAGTAGCATGTGTATGCTAACGTTTTAGGCTTGGTATCGGTCGCAATCTTATACTGAAGCTTTCACGAATTTATGGGTATGTTGGTGATAATAACCATTACACGCACACTGTTTTTTTTAAGCGTTCTTTTGTTGATGGCTTGCGCCACCGCACGGCCGAAGCCACCGATGCCCGCTGCAATGTACAGTGTAACCGAAACTGAACAAATAATTGGCGGAGAGGTGTTGGTCGAACAAAACCCTCGTAACGCAATGGAGCATCGGCTAGTTAAAAAGGCAGAGCGTTCATTTCGGGCTGGGAGATTTATTGAGCCGTCCCACGACAACGCGTTTGATCAATTTCACTCGGTGATTTTGCTTAATCCTGAAAGTAGTCAAGCGAGAGCTGGATTGCAAGCCATTTTGTTGCGTTATAGCGAATTGATAAGAAATGCCGCTGAGCGCGGTAGGTTGAGCAGTGCCAAACAATACCTTCGTCAAGCAGAAATGTACTACCCAGCTAATATGCTATTGATGGATTTGAAAAAAATGATAAGGAATTCGGAAAAAGCTATGGCGATTCAGACTAACGAAATAGCCAGGCCAAAGGAAGGTGTTCACTATGAAGATATCGCGCTCCCCAGTCGTGAGCTGGATAAAAAATCGGAAATTGTGATTGGTATTCTTTTAAGTATTACCGAGCGAGTGAAAAGCTCTGACGAGAGTGTGCTTATTTATGCTCGAAATGATCGTGAGGGACGCTGGATATACAGTCAGTTAAATAGTGCAGCAGAGGGGTATCGAGTGCGAGGGGATATACGTGTAGCTAGTGTACCCAAAATAAGAGTTTTGCCGCCACTGTAAGTTTTGGTAGTGGTGTGAATGCATATTTAAGCGTTATGCTTCAGTAGCAAGGGTGCAAACGTAAATACGGCTTTTGTTTATACAGGGCCTTTTCAGTGCTTGGCCGCGGCCCTAGAGCGGCTAATCTTAGATAGAGGCTGATCTTTTTAGACTCACGCTTTTCATTCTAGGACATTTTGCAAGCGCTTAGCTTGTTTGTGTTTTGTATCTATATGTTCCAACGTCAAGGTTGAAAATTATTCGAATTAAATGTGATGTTGTCATCTCAATAAGAAATATGATAGTTAGTATGAAAACTGGCCATAATCCGCTGTTATTGCTGACAGTGATTGTTTTGTTGGGGCTTATTGGGCCAATTAGCTGTTCAAAAAAGGCGGCTGAAAACACGCTGTTGGTTGAAAATGCTTTTATCAAGAAAATGCCACCGGGGCAAAGTGCCGCAGCTGTATATTTGACGCTGCAGAACACCACAGGCAGACCGCAGGAATTAGGCTACGTTTATTCTCCAATTGCCGAGCATGTAGCGTTACATAGAAATTTTTACGAACAAGGTAAGATGGTAATGCGCCCGGTAAAGCATTTAACCGTCGATCCATATGAAAAGTTGGTGTTTGATCCTGGCGGGTACCATCTAATGGTTTTTGGCTTGTACAATGACCTTGCTGTAGGGGAATCATTTGAATTGATTATGGAATTCAGAAGTGGTGAAGTCAAAACAGTCCAGGTGGTCGTTCGACGCCATGGATAAGACCCTTTTACTTGTTCCTACCTGGAGCGCCGGCTCAGCCTAAGATGCGCCTCTTACGTTTTTTGGCGGCGGACACTAACTGTTGGAAGACACAAAAGAGACTGTCTAATGTATGGAATATCAACACTACCTCGCAAAGTTTTGACCAGTATCCACTCCCGGGTTTTGGACATTAAAGACGACTTAGGTGAATCCAATAAGTGGATCAAAGTCTTCATTGGTATTCTGGTGGCGTATTTGGGGGTGGGCCTTGTGCTCGGGATTTTCTGGAGCTTCGAGCCGGAACCCTATGCCATAAGAGACACGGCGCTAATTGAATTTGACGGCAATGAAAAGCGTTTGGTGGTGGGAACGGCCACCACTATTGCGCTTGTTTCTGTGATGGAGTTCATGCTGGAAAAGCCCGGCGGCTATCTAACCAACGATGTTACTTTACCCGGAATTTGGCTGGACAATATTCCCAACTGGGAATATGGGGTATTGATTCAAGTCCGTGATCTAGCAAAAGCCATGAGGGAAGCGTTCAGCCGCTCGCAGTCTCAATCTATAGAAGACAGGGATTTGGCGCTTGCGGAGTCGCGTTTTAATTTCGATAACGATAGCTGGTTGTTGCCGCAAAGTGAGGGCGAATACAGGGACGGTATAGAATTTATGCGTCACTACCTGACGCGGCTTACAGACGAGAAGCAAGTAAATACTCAATTTTACGCTCGAGCTGACAATCTTCGGTATTGGTTGAGCACTGTTGAAACCCGGCTAGGGAGCCTATCGCAGCGACTTAGCGCTAGCGTGGGACAAAAAAGACTTAATACCGACCTGGCCGGTGACCCAGGGGCCCAACAAGCTACGCCAAGCCCTCAAGAGGTGGGTTTGAAAACCCCCTGGACAGAAATCGACGATGAATTTTACCGCGCTCGTGGCAGCGCCTGGGCACTTATTCACTTTTTAAAGGCGATAGAAATTGACTTTGCCGAAGTGCTGGAAAATAAAAATGCCAAAGTTAGTGTGCAGCAAATTATCCGCGAACTTGAGGGTACTCAGGAATCCGTATTTAGCCCCATAATACTTAATGGTGATGGATTTGGTATGCTGGCCAACCACTCTCTGGTGATGGCCTCGTACATCTCACGGGCAAATGCCGCTATTATTGACTTGCGCGAACTTCTTTCGCAGGGATGACACCGTCGGGGGCATTTGCCTTCAGCGGTGCATGGTTAAGTCGCCCTTTAGTATTTTCTAGAAATTAAAAAAATCAGCCTGTCGTGTCACCTTGAGTTTCGGCGGTGAGTACAGGCTGATCGTCTATGGCGGAAACTATGTTATTCCTCTGCGTGGAAGCCCGTGGCATTTAAGAGTTCTGCGTGTTGCTCGGCTTTCAGGCGAGGGCCGAACTGCGACACTACTTGCGCGGCGGCTTTTACGGCCAAAGTCGCAGCAGTTTGGTAAGATTGACCCTGGCTTATACCATAAAGAAATGCCCCCGCGAACATATCCCCAGCGCCGTTACTGTCGACCGCTTTCACTCGATGCGCGTCGACGTTGAACTGTTTTTCGCCGTCAAATATTAGTGCGCCCTTGCTTCCTAGTGTAATGGCAAATGTGCGCGCACAGCTTTTCAGTGCCTCTGCTGCGGTCTCCAGAGATTGACTCTTTGTAAAGTTGAGAGCCTCTTGTTCATTGCAAAACAGAATGTCTACGCCATCTCCAATAATTTCTTGCAAGCCCGAGTGGAAGTGTTCGACGATGGCTGGGTCGGATAGGCTTACCGCCGTTTTGACATTGTGTAAATCGGCCGTTTGTTTTAACCATATTGCCGCAGGCTTACCCGTGGCGGAAGTAACCTGATAGCCCTCGATGTAAACGAGAGCCGATTGTTGCACCGCTGCAATGTCAATATCGTCAACAGACAAATTTTCGCTGATGCCGAGAAAGGTGTTCATGGTGCGCTCCGCGTCGGGTGTTATCATAACCAGGCATTTCCCCGTCATGCCCTGTGCCGAACCGTTGCTTGCGTGAACATCGACCCGCGCCGCCGCGAGGTCGTTCAGGTAAAATTTGCCCAGCTCGTCATCGGCCACTCGGCAGCTGTAGAATGTGCTGGCGCCAAAATAACTGGCAGCAATAACGCTGTTTGCTGCCGACCCACCGCTGGCCAGCTTTGAGCTGGTCATATGCTCACTGAGCAAATCCAGTAGTTGCTGTTGTCGGGGCTCGTCGACCAGGGTCATTATCCCTTTATCAACGCCAAAATCCCTAAGGTTTTGGTCGCTCACCGCTATCTCAGTGTCGACAAGTGCTGCACCAATGCCATAAATATCGTATTTGATCATTGCTTATTTGTTCTTCCTATTGTTAAAACTTAATATTAACAAGCTCTTAGGTAATTCGGGTATTATTTTTGCTGGAAATGTTGTTCAAATGACATTTGCTTGAAAATCTGAGCGCCAAACTGGCCATAACAAGCTATATTTGTAAAATGCTTAACTATGTTGGGGTGTAAAATAGGGGTTATGTGGATTATCTTTACATGCCAGCCGAGTTGGTCTTATCGTGGTGTGTATGCGTTAAATGAATTATAAAAAGACCCCATGTTTTATGCAGTGTAGATAACCAGGAAAATAGAAGCACTATGTCCAAACTTATTCGGGATCAGGAATTAAGTACCGCTGATCAATATGTGACACCGTTGTTACCTCTGTCTCAGTCGGTCATCGTTACGCATCTCAAAGCGTGTCAGCAGGTAGCGTCGGGACGGTCTGCAGAAGTCTTTGAGGGCTTTATGGCAGCGCTCGACAAAACTTTCGGCATTGAAGCTAAAAAAGCTCGCTCAAACCAAGAGGCTGCAGAGCTCACTGAATTACAGCGTGTTCTTCGTGAAAATAGCAAAGAGTTAGAACGTTACTATTGTGGCTATTTGTCGGAAGGTTTCGTTAAGTTTAAAAAGCACCAGCTCAACACCACCGTCGGTAGTGATCTCGGTCAGTCTGGCGAAAAACTGTCGTTGGTTGGCAATGAAGACTTGGAAGAGGCCATTGCTATCACCTCGCTCACCCAGCGTGCTGACGCCTATTTTGCCGAGCCTTTGTGGGCGCTCAATCAGCGTTTTGCTGTGTTAAATGGCGGCGAATACGTCACCGAAGCTACCAACCCTGCCGCACCGATACAATTGTGTGAATCCCTGCGCAAAGCACTAAAATTTATACCGCTAAATAGTAAGGCAAAGCTGTTGGTTTATAAAACCTATGATCTGCTTTTGTTGGACTTGACGGGCAATATCACCGAAGGCATCAATCAATATTTAAAATCACAAGGCATACTTCCGCATTTGCGTTACACCTTGCCCAGCGTTAGCGTCCCGGTGTCTTATCTATCCGACGAGCACTCAGAAGCGCAGGCAGCCCCCCATTTTGATGCTGCTGAAGGGCCAGATCCGAATTTATCGCCAGAGGAATATCAGGGCGAATTACTTAATGCCATCCGTAATTTACAGAACCAGTTAGTGCTCGATGTTGCTGTATCGCCGCCAAAAGACGCCGTTGTTGTGAGCGAGGCTGATTTACTTAGTGCCTTGCAAATATTACAGCACGATGCAGAGGGTCTAACAAGTAATACGGCATTTTCACAGCCCTTAACGCCTATCGATATTTCCTCTATTATTGAACAGCTCACTCAGCAGTTGCAATCCGAAAATGAAGATAATGTTGTCGCTAATAATGACATGCAAACCATTGATCTGGTGGGCATGTTATTTGACTACATGCTTAGCGATGAGAATCTCCCAGACAGAATTAAAGCGCTATTGAGCTATTTGCATACACCTTTTCTCAAAATCGCTTTTATTGACCCGGGCTTTTTTGAAAAACCAGACCACCCAGCTAGGTTGTTGCTCAATAGTCTCGCAGAAGCTGGAATTCGCTGGGTGGGAAATGACGGCACTGATCAGTACGATATTCACCATAAAATAAGCGATACTGTCAATCGAATTCTTAAAGATTTTGACAGCGATATTAAGGTCATTACAGCGCTACTTTTGGACTTTAATAGCACCACTAAAAACATTATTCGTCGTCAAGAGCTAATGGAAAAGCGGGCAACCGAAAAAGCACAAGGTGAAGAAAAGCTGCGAGAGGTCAAGTTGCGTGTGAATGATGAAATTAGAGGGCGCACACAGAATCGTGAGTTGCCGTCGGCCGTGCTTTTGTTTCTTTTGCAGCCCTGGACCGACTATCTTTCGTTTGCGTTATTGCGCTATGGGGATCAGTCGGAAAAGTGGCACAAAGCTCTGGGATTGGTGGATGACTTACTGTGGTGCATTAACCCGAACGTAAAAGATGCTGAAAAATCCCGCCAGTTTGAGGTGCATGATTCCATTTTAGTGCGTATTGCGTCGGGTTTTGAAACTATTGGGTTTGATCAAGTTAAAGGAAAAAAGCTTGTCGAGGCGATTACCTCGTTAATTAAATTGGCGATGCAAAGTAAAAAGGCCGAACCGGCCCCTGCCCCCATGCGAGATAAATTGGAGCGTATTGCAGCAGAAAAAGCTGGCCCCCGCCCCGCTAATAACGATGCCTCCACACCAGAAGAGGCGCAAGTACTTGATAGCTTAAAAATGATTGAATTTGGCACATGGTTTGAGTTTCAGGGTGGAAAACGCTTAAAGGTGGCGTGGTACAACGCTCGCACATCACACTATATGTTGGTGGATCAGATGGGCAAGCGAGTGGATATGATGTCTGGCCTAGACCTGTCGCGGCAAATGATTGCCGGAACTGCCAAAATAATTTCCGGCAGCTCGAAACCGTTCTTCGAACGAGCGCTTGAAAATATTTTCCAAAAACTCAACGAAAAAGCCGAAGCTAACAAAAGGTTTGGAGAGGGTGATGCTTAATAAAACCGCTGATAATCGTCGCAAGGCACGTCCGGAAGTTGACCAGCTTATCTTCGTTCAGGATTCTGTTCAGGGCGGAGAACTAGGAAATATTGTCAACTTAAGCGAAGATGGATTTGTGTTGATTGGCAAGGGTAAATTAAAGATTAATTGCCTCTACCAATTAATCTTTAATTTGTCTAAGCCTGTCGATAATATTCAGCAATTGTCGGTGGGCGCTGAGTGTTTATGGCTCAAAGAAACAGTGGGTGGTGGCCACTACTGGGCGGGGTTTCAGGTTATCGATATATCGGATGATGACCGCAATACCATACATAAAATTGTAAGGAATTTACTCGCATAGACGTCGCGAATTATTTGCGAAGCCCAGAAAATTCACGTCCTGTGATATTTCTGGTTTTCGCAAACAAGATGTGGCTTTGTAGGTCTCTCCCCTGTGACGCTATGTTTTTAAAGTGAAGCAAACACCTGTTTTGCTGCTGCAATTGTATTGTCTATATCTTCATCTGTGTGAGCCGCCGAGGTAAATCCAGCTTCATAGGATGCTGGTGCCAGGTAAACGCCCCTTTCTAACATGCCGTGAAAGAAGCTGTTAAAGCGCGGAATATTACAATTCATCACCTGTCTATAGTTTGTTACCTTATCTTCGTTAGTAAAAAAACCACCCCACATACTGCCCACGTGGTTGGTTACAAAGGGAACGCTCTCTTCTCGAGCGGCTTGCTCTAGACCCAAACATAAACGAGTGGTTTTTTCAAAGAGGGCGGGATAAAAGTCATCTTTAGCCAGTTTATTCAAGGTTGTAAGCCCTGCCGCCATGGCGACCGGGTTACCTGATAGCGTGCCAGCTTGATAAACGGGACCGGTAGGCGCAATAAAATCCATAATGTCTCGCTTGCCGCCAAAAGCGCCCACAGGCATGCCGCCGCCAATAACCTTTCCCAGCGTGGTCAAATCGGGTTGAACCTTGTAATAGCCCTGAGCACCGGTTAAACCTATGCGAAAGCCGGTCATTACTTCGTCAAATATCAATAGTGAGCGGTATTCGTCGCAAACTTTTCGCAGGCTTTGTAAAAATCCGTCATTTGGTGGAATGCAGTTCATATTCCCCGCCACCGGTTCAACAATAATACAGGCAACACTTTC
Source organism: Lentisphaeria bacterium (assembly GCA_047616325.1). Lineage (GTDB taxonomy): Bacteria > Pseudomonadota > Gammaproteobacteria > Pseudomonadales > Cellvibrionaceae > JBLHGN01. The sequence continues at coordinate 10,644 of JBLHGN010000039.1, read as the reverse complement.
ACCGATTTCTTTAAATACGCGCGCGACCTGTTCGCTGTCGTTGTAGCTAAGGGTTACGGTATGTTCTGCTAAACAACTGGGAACGCCCGGTGAGCTGGGAACGCCCATTGTCAAAGCACCGCTACCGGCTTTAATTAATAGTGAATCTGAATGGCCGTGGTAACAGCCTTCAAACTTTACTATTTTGTCGCGCCCGGTGTAGCCCCTCGCTAATCTAATGGCGCTCATGGTGGCTTCGGTACCCGAACTTACGAAGCGAATTTTATCCATCATCGGCATTATCGAGCAAATGTTGTTTGCCAGTTCGGTTTCAATTTCGGTGGGTGCGCCAAAACTTAGACCAAGATCAAGTTTTTTCTTAACCGCGGCAATAACATCGTCGTCTGCGTGGCCCAATATCATTGGTCCCCACGACAATACGTAGTCGATGTATTTTTTATCGTTTACATCGTAAAGATAAGCGCCCTTTGCGCGTTCTATAAAAATAGGTTCACCTCCCACCGCTTTAAAAGCTCTAACCGGAGAGTTCACTCCACCGGGAATAACGTTTTGTGCAAGGCGGAAAAGTTCGGAATTCTTGGACATAATTAATAACTTCGCTCGTAGTTAGTTGTGTGTAGTTAGTTTGTTCTATTGGTAGATGAAATAGCCAAATGAAACAACTGTTGCAATTAGTGTTTATAATGACGCGGCACGCCATTTTTTAATGTATATGTGGTGTTTTAGTTAAGCCCTCGTACGCTTTGATATTTTTATCGGCCCAGAAAAAACGGTGAGGTGTTCGTGCGCCGAATCCTAGTTCTCGCGAAGCGCTGACGGCCTTCATAGTAAAGTTTTGCCCTTGTTCTATGGCCTGTTTTGTTTCAATGCCGTGCGCAATATATGAAGCAATGCTCATGGCCAGTGTGCTGCTTGCACCGCAGCTGGTGGGCGCCTCTTGTTCCCAATTAAAATGTTGTATCAAGCCCCTGTTGTCGTAAAGGCTGTTTTGAAATTCTTGTGTTTGCTTGCCTGTGCCTGTAATTAAAGCCATCTCGCACTCCTTTGAGATGATCGCATGTGCAGTGGTGTCGATTGTGTCTGATTCGGTTGCAATCATGCGCGCCTCGTACAGTGAAAAACACGTAACCGTAGACATGGGCAGAATAAGTTCCGAGTAGGCGTTTATAAGGTCGGCTTGTTCGGGGTTGGCCTCATCCCAGAAATATAGTGCCGGTTGGGAGACCACCGGAATGTGTTTGAAATCTCGAAGTATGGAGTGCACGGCCTCGGCATTTGCGGTAGAGCCCAAAAAGCCAACTTTAATGGCGTTTACCTTCATGCCGTCCAAAATGGATCTCGCTTGTTCAATAACTACAGTGGCATCAGTGGCGATTGTTTCGGGCTCAGGCGAACACGCTGCGGTGCATAACGCCGCAACGATCGGCGTGCAGTGGCAACCAAGACTTGCCGCAGTTTCAATGTCGGCCTGAATGCCGCCACTGCCGGAGGGGTCGAGGGTTGAAAAAGACAAAACGATAGGCGGGTTTGCGTGAATAGTTTTCATTATGAGTAAACTCCAGAGAATGAGTTGACCAGCTATGCATATTAAGTTTTATTGAGTCAATTTTTTGTGCGAGCGTAACAGTGGAAACGATTAATAATGCAGGCTCTATTTTGGCCCGCTGCACTGCAGACATAGAGTGCTCTTGTGGCGGATAAAAATCAAACCACCTGGCTGGTTTTATGTCAATCCGACCAGCTTTAAAGGCCATGCTCTCTTCCTTGGCAAAGTTACGCAGGCCTAGTAGGGTTGTTTTAATACAACCAGTAGTACTACTGAAATTAAAATTAGAACAGGAAACTCATTAAACCATCTAAAGTAAATATGACTTTTACTTATGGTGTTTTCTTTAAGTCTGCGAATGTATGCGCCACACATGTGGTGATAGCCCACAAGAATTACCACCAGAGCCACCTTTATCCAAAACCATGTGCTTATGGAATAATAACTCCAGTTGTAACTGACCAGCCAGGCTCCCAGAGCCAAGCTGGCAAGCATCGAAGGTGTGCCTATGCCTCGGTATAATTTGCGTTCCATTATGTGAAAACGGTCTCTGCTAATTTGATCTTCCGACATGGCGTGATAAACAAACAGCCTCGGTAAGTAAAATAAGGCCGCAAACCAGCACACTACAGCGATAATATGGAAGGCTTTAATCCACAACATTTCTAAACTCCATTGGTTTGTAGTAGTTTTCTATGGCCGACAAGGTAAGAATGCCCTGAGCGTGTCCCGCGAGGGGACCGCTTGCACGTGACACGTAGAGAAGTTCGGTGGTTTCGTCTTTGAAACTCTGCATTGCTTCCAACAAGCTCGCTGATTCTTGAATGGCGCACAGGCGATAGTTTCGACTGGGAATTTCAAGTAGGTCAATAGTTTTTTCGTGCTCTGTTGGCAGTTCTTTATTGGCGTTTGTCGCATCCGAGAGGTTTTTATCAGTTTTCGTGTCGATTTTGTCTGCGCTAGAAGAGTTGGGCTTTATTTGTGTTTTGTCAACTTTTACCAAGGCCGTAGATAAATAATTTGCAAGGTCTGCCGCGCGCATACTGTGGGTGTAGCGCCCGCTTTCGTCGCTAATAATCCACATGGGGTGCGGCAGCAGTAATTCTGAGGCCGCTTTTAGTGTCAATGTTTGCTTTGTAATAACGAAGTTGGTGTTCATAACGCTTCTAGCGCCAGAGCGACTTAGTGCTTGTTTTACCAGTCCGAAGTCCAGCTGCCTTTTGCTCTGCCTAAGTTGTTCGATAAAGATTCCTTTAAAGCCAAACACTTGGCGAGTAAGAACGCAGGCCACCACGATAACCAGCATGGCTGGAAAGATGATGTTGAGGTTGTAGGTGAGTTCTAGCATCGTCACCAGGGCGGTTAAGTGTGCGTTAAGTACGGCAGCCATCATGCCTGCCATCCCCATCATTACATAGAATGCAGGGTTTGCCCCAGGACTGGGGAAAAGTAAAACGGCTGCATAGCCCATGGCACCGCCTACACAGGCACCGACAAATAACAGCGGTACAATAAGGTCCCCCCCGGTACGCCCAAACCTATCGCCAGGGGGGGGCACTATCAGCTTGGTTAGTGCGATAATCGCCAAACTTAGAAATACCAGTCTGCCGGCGAGAGCGCCGTTCACGGTGTCATAGCCATTGCCCATAATCTCGGGCACCCAGTATGCCGCGCAGGCCGTTAGCAAGCCTGCCATTGCCAAGCGCAGGCTTATCGGAATGGCATGCAAGCGCAGCGCAAAGATGTTGAGGTGAATATAAATACCTGCACACAGGGCGATAATGGCGCCGGCCGCCATCATGATGGGAAATTCCAGCAGGCTGGCAATGTTTGTGTCGCCAACGGTGATAAACTCATACTCGCCATACACCGCATGACTGACGAGAGAGCCCATTACCGAGGCCATAATTACCGGCGCAAACCCGATTGTTGAGTAGGTCATAGCCAGTACCTCCATGGCAAAAATAACACCCGCCATAGGTGTGTTAAATGAGGCCGATATAGCTGCCGCCACGCCGCAGCTCACTATGGTGTGTATGCTGTTATTGGGAAGGCGTAACCACTGCCCGAATTGACTGGCGGCGCTGGCTCCCAAGTGGGTGACGGGACCTTCGCGGCCCACAGATTGACCGCTGATTATAGCGATAATCGCGCCCAAAAGTTGAACAAGCCAGTTTTTTATAGTCAGCTTACCCTGGTGATTGTGCATTCTGTCGATTACATGAGAAACACTCATTTCTCTGTCTCTGGGGGCAACGAAGTGCAATGCAATGCAATGCCCAGCACTGAGGTGCCGGACAAAATTAAAATAAATCGTGTGGCGCTACTCAGTGCCTCAAAGTTTTCTGGGTGATTGGGAAGGAATAGCGAAAGCGGTAGATCGATTAAAAATCGAAACTTAACGATAATGCAGCCAGCTGACCCTAATAGGGTCAGCTGGGGCAAGGCATCAATGAATGATAGTGAATGTCTAAAATCGGCTAGGGTATATTTCAAGTGTTCGCAGCCTGGGCTTGGGGTCTTTAGTTTATGAGTTCAAGCTACCATGCCTTTGGCACCATCGAAATAGTTTTATTCGGCAGATATAGTATTTCATCAAAGTAAGAGAGTGTCACAGGAGCCGCCTGGGTAGGGGGCTATGTCAGTACAGTTAACCCAACTTAGCTTCACAATGGAATGGTAATTACACCACATTTGCGACCCTCAGGTGTTTTTTTCTGGCAAACCCCCTTATCATGCAGTCCATGAATAGAGTTGGGTAGGCGTATTTTTTCAATGTGCAGGCAATGTGTTGGCATGGGTTCGATGGAGATTCGTGAGCTCTTTTGAGGTTGATAATGGGAGTAGAAGGTAAAGTGCTGACAGGCAAAAAAGACAGTGTGATAAAGGTAGGTATAGTCGGGGCAACGGGTTATACCGGTGTTGAGTTGTTGCGTTTATTGGCCAGTCATCCTCGAGCAGAGGTGAGTGTTATCACCTCGCGATCCGAAGCGGGAAGGGCAGTGGTCGACTTGTTTCCCAACCTGCGCGGACACTATTCCCTCGTATTTAGCGCACCCGATAAAGAGGCTTTGCTTGCTTGTGATGTGATATTTTTTGCCACACCCCACGGGATCGCTCAGAGCATGATGGCAGATCTCATAAGCGGTGGCGTCAGGGCGATCGATCTATCAGCCGATTTCCGCCTGAAGGATGTTCCAGCGTGGGAAAAATGGTACGGACAAGAGCACGCCTGCCCCGAGTTGGTTGGCGAAGCCGTTTATGGGCTGCCAGAGGTAAATAGAGCCGCTATTCAAGGGGCTCAGCTTATTGCTTGCCCAGGTTGTTACCCGACTTCTGTGTTACTGGGTCTTTTGCCTCTTCTAGAAAGTGACTTGGTGGACGCTAGTAATCTAATCGCCAATGGGGCTTCAGGTATAACGGGGGCAGGTAGGCAGGCAAAGATAGACAATCTGTTGGCGGAGGCAAGTGAGTCATTTAAGGCTTATGCCGTATCGGGCCACAGGCATTTACCGGAAATTGAACAAGGGTTGCGCGCCATGCAGCCCGTTAGCGCCGAGCCAGCGTTGATCACCTTTGTACCGCATTTACTGCCAATAATCAGAGGTATTCACTCCACCATGTATGCCAAGTTGAAAGGCGATGTGGGGGATGTTCAAACATTATATGAGCAGCGTTTTGAGGGAGAACCCTTTGTAGATGTTTTGCCTGCGGGAGTGTTTCCTCAAACCCGAGCCGTGAAAGGGTCTAATATGTGTCGTATCTCCGTTCTGGAACCGCAGCAACGTGGTATGGTAGTTGTCATGTCTGTTATTGACAATCTTGCCAAAGGAGCCTCGGGCCAAGGGATTCAAAACATGAATATCATGTTCGGTTTTGATGAAACCATGGGTTTAGATAGCCCAGCGCTTTTGCCCTAGGCGCTTTTGCCCTATGAGGGTATGTGCCGACTAACTATAGGGTAAGTATTGAAGTGTATAGATTCCTCTATAAACAAAAATAATAGATAAAAGGCCAGATATGACAGTTGTGAAGGGTTCCAGGCAGCACCGCGTGAAGGTGATTTCCCACCGACCATTGCAGCGTTGGTGTCTAATACTGTCGATGCTAGCGCTAGCTTCTTTGGCTGTGTATGCCGGTCTTCGTTTCGGTCACAAGGAGGGCATGTCAGAACAGCAACAGGCACTGGAAGATATTGCTCGCTTAAGGTCTGAGCTTTCGACAAGTAGTGAGCGCAATGAAGAATTGGAGCAGGTTGTGGCCAATATTAACTTGGGTGCCGAAGTCGACCGTAAAGCAAATGAAGATGTGCGCCAAAAAATGATTCAGCTAAATGAGAAAATCGCCCAGCTCGAAGAGGAAAACGGTTTCTATCGCGGCTTAATGTCGCCCACAAAAAATAAGCAGGGTCTAGATATCGGCTCGGTTGAAATTAGTCAAACTGAACGTACGGGCGTATACAATTACAAGGTGGTGATGCAGCAGTTGGCGAACAATCATCAGCTGCTAAGTGGCACGCTGGAATACAAGGTGGTAGGTCGCACCAATGGCGAGCCTGTCAGTTATTTCCTCAATGAGCTATCGAGTCAGGTCGACTCGGTAGCAATAAAACTTAGATTCAAATATTTTCAAACCATTGAAGGTGAGATGCAGATCCCCCTGGGCTTTGAGCCAGAGGGTATAGACGTCGTGGCTCGGTCAACCGGTAAAAATGCCGTGACCGTAGAGAGACGTTTTGGTTGGCTAGTCGAGGAGATTCGATAAGATGTTTAAACGTAAAAAAAATGACCCATTTGCTAATGGCGGGCACACTCTTTTTGACCGTGCGTTGGAAATCAAGGGAAGCGTTAGGTTTAGCGGCGTTCTCGATATAGAGGGACGTGTCATTGGTGATGTTTTTGCTGAGGATGGCGCTGAAGCCTTGGTGAGAGTGAGGGAAAATGGCTCTGTGGAGGGTGATATTTACGCACCTAAAGTGATTGTAAACGGCACTGTTATTGGCGACATATTTTCTTCCAAACATTTGGAACTGGCATCGAAAGCCCTGGTTAACGGCAATGTTCACTACAGCATAATAGAGATGGTGAAGGGATCGGAAGTCAACGGCAGTTTGATTCACGAAGTTGATGCGAAAGAAGGAAAAGACGCGTCCAAGCCAAATGTTGAAACCCTCAAGGTAAAAGTAAAGGCCGCGCAGTTTTCGACATCCGCTGTAGTTGAGCCTGTGAAATAGCCCGACAATACTTGACTGTTTTGCTCGGATAATTGGATAATTGTCAGAATTGATTTTTGAACTCCTTGAAACTGTATTCTACGCTACCCGAGACTCGCCATGAGTGACCCGCAATTTTTTGTCCCAGAGCCCATTCACGTTACCGAAAAGGCGCTCGCCAAAGTAAGAGATCTGATCGATGAAGAGGGTAACGAAGACCTCAAGTTGCGGGTGTTTGTGACAGGCGGAGGCTGCTCCGGTTTTCAATACGGGTTTGCTTTTGACGAGGCCTTCGCTGAGGATGACGCTCAGATCAATAAGGGTGGCGTGACGGTGGTAGTGGACGCGATGAGCTACCCCTATCTTGTTGGCGCGCAACTGGATTACGAGGAGGGTTTGCAGGGCTCGCGCTTTAAAGTGGAGAACCCAAATGCAAGCTCTACCTGTGGCTGCGGTTCTTCATTCTCGATTTAATTTGGCGCATCGGCCCGCGCTAGTTTAAGTTTTTCTTTTCCTCTAGAGATTTCCTCCTTGAGGCCACGGGTCATGGGGGTTGAGCGAAGTTAGATCGCATGGTAATTTACTGCCAGCTCAGTGGTTGAGAGTAGGTAGTGATGAATTTCAAAGGTATCAAGAAGAAGCTTTTTCGCTTTAAGCGTATATTCTCTGCGCATTGGCCAACGTTTGTTGGCAATAATCCGCGCTATGACACCCATTACTATCATTCAGAAGTGAAAAATTGCTGTCGTGTGGCCGTGAGGAGAATGGGTTTCTGGCGTATCAGTGCCTGGGTTGCGGTGAGGGGGAGTATAAGGCGAATTTCAGTTGCAAAGGCAAAGCTTGCCCGCAGTGCGGAAAGCGTTATGCCCGGGACAGTATGGACAAAATTGCCACTAAACTTTTTCCGGGAGAGAGCTACCGACAAGAGGTGCTGACGCTATCGGAGCAACTGCGAATTCCCCTCCATAACCACCCAATCAAAGTCAGTTGTATTCGCGATTTATGGGCTTGGCTGAGCCGTATTTGACTGAGCTGATTCAGGATCCGTTTAACAACTCGGATTACAAAATAGCACTGATTGTTTTTTTCATACGAATGGTCGTAATGGCAGATAAAATCCACACCTGCAGGTGATACTGGCCGAAGGCGCGCTTCTTCCTGGGGCCAAGGATTGACGTAACTTCAAGCGCTTATCGTTGAACCGCCTCCGGCTGCTCTGGCAGCCGCACTTGCTTGGCCAAACTTCGTGGCTCAGAGACAAAATATGCTTATAAAACAATAAGATGAAATTTTAACGCTCCTTTTTTTAGCACTGCAGGTGAATTTTTGGTCACTCCTAAATCAAGGTCTTTCTCACACCTAGACTATCAGCAGGGATGTTGAGTGCTCAGAAAAGCTGCTGGTGAATAGGTTCCGCTTTTGTCGTGGTTCGAACATGTATGTGTTGACCCTCTATCGTCTGCATGGATACTGTGACGCGTTGCTGGCTAGCCATGATATTTACGATGCTCACCCAGCTCAACACCACGCCACGGCCTTTAAGCTGTTTACGCAGGCTATGCACCAAGTGATAGGCAAGGAGTGTAATAAATAAATGCGCCGTTACCCGCTCTTCTTTTTGGTGGTAGATTGGACGCAAACCCAGCTGACTCTTCATGCTTTAAAGCTCGACTCGACGTCAGTTAACATCTGTTCGTAGGCAATACACACCCACCGTAGCGTCTTTTGGATGCCCGCTTTGCTTGCCTTGCCATACGATCTTTGTTGCATGTTTTTTCCCTTATCCGATTCGGTCTCTATGTCATAATCCGACGATACTTTTGCATGTTTTTCTTCCAACCGACCTACACGCTCATAGATTTTTTCGAGCTGTTTGGTGGTTCCTTTTTTGCTCAGCCCCTCATTCAGAATGTTCAGCTTTTCTTCAAATCGACGGTTGAATTGAGCGCGGATTGCTTGGTCTTTTTTTCGGAGTGACAATATAGCTGAATCTCCCCTATGTCAGGGTCTTCAAGTCGTTTGGCAATTAGCTGATTGGCCGTCTTACTCTTAACGACCACCGCGCCGTCATTCAATTCAGGGCGCTCCTTATAACGTTCACGACTCACAGCAATATAGTGATAGCCGTGTTCTTTTAGCCAATCCAAATTATCTTGCGAGGCAATGCCTACATCCAGCACCACAATATAGCCTTTAAGGCCAGATGCAGAACTCAAGCACGTCAGCATCGTCGCCAATGTCTTAGGCTAACTGACGTTGCCTGCAAAGCACTGGCCAACGGAAAACCTTCATCATCCAGCACCAAGCCCATGGTCATCAGCGGACATTCGCTGCGTTTTCTTTTGATCGGCCGAAGGCCGCTTTTATATTGCCCAGCGCCTGTCCTTCGAAATACGCGTTCGTTAAATCGTATAAAATAATACGGCGCTCTAGATTAAATAATAACGATTCCTGTTCGCTGAGATGCGCTTCGATGGCCTTCTTATTTTTGAGCAACTTGTCCGCCACCTGGTAAAGCCGATCAAGACTAAGGGTGCTGTAATCGTGATCAATCAGTTCGCCCAGCGCGCTAGTGTGTTGCAGCCAACGGTGTTTCTCTCTCTCGCTGCCGGGGAGCACCATGCGGCCAATAACAGTGCCAATGGCGGCGCTAATATCCTTTTCATTAAACCCGAGGGCTCGCAGCTTATCGTCCAAGCTTAACTGCATCAAAGCATGCAAACACAGCTTCTCGGCGCCAATGCTTCTGGTGTGAAGTACGTCTAGCCGGTTGACATCGACGGTATGGTAATCTGTGGTGGGTACGTGTTCATCGGACAATGTTTTTTGCACACAGGGGTCGATAGCTTCTGCAACACTAATGCGGCATAGCGCTGGACGGCCATGTCCAGATCACTGTCGAGTGCAGGCTGATCGCCAAAAAACTGAAGGCTGTCCTGGTGTTGCTCACCGTGAATAATCTAGTCGATGCGCGCGGTCAAAAGGTGCCAATGCGTTGGATTAATATCAAAATGCTTGTCCAGGTTGAGCTAGGTTTTTTGTTTGACTCTTGTTCCGGTGCGCACGCTTTCCACCAGTCTGTAACTGTAGTAAGAGCCGCCATAATTTTTACTTTTTAGGGGAGATTTGCGTATAAATATGCATCAGGAGCGTGCTTGTTTTTATCAAAAAAGCAGGCATTAAAATAATTTTATGGCACTATGCTCTGGATCGAGAATGTTAGCTCATTGATTTTTAGGGAAAATATATTTCCTGGGGCCGAAAAAAGACTTTTTGGCGCGGTATATGTCTTAATGTAGGTGTGCGCCACGAAGATGGATTAACGTCCTAATCTAAGATAGATAACTTATAAGCCCCTTTAGTAGCGGCTTCTTTGTGCGTGTTCGAAACGGTTTACCCAGCAAAATCCCTTTAGTTGCATGGTGTAGATATAGTTAACATCATTCATCGGTGAATTGTAGGTTGTAACTTTAATTGCAAATCTGACTGCAATCTTGTCGATAGGGCAGACTAGATAAAGTGTTTGGTTTTCTGTCGGTCTTGGCAGTCACGGCCTTGGTGCCATGACCGGAGGAAGGCGAAGTTATTGCCGTTGCCATCACCATTAAAGATAATTCAGAAACGTGCCGTCAATTTGAACCTTGGGTCTTGCCTTGAAATGGGGTGGTGGTCGGGCAGGGCGCATTCGTTCTTACTAGCAACGCTAGACCTCGTATAGGATTCTCCCCCTGCACTGAACAAATATATTGTACGCAGGTATAGTCATACCTCACATTGAGAGTAAGAACATACCGCGCTATGCAGCTAAAACAGCTAAAACAGCTATCAGTGAGGCCCATATCTAGAAAAGAAGAGCCTCAATACCAGCAACTCATGGAAGAACATC
>JBLHGN010000038.1:0-18944 GCA_047616325.1 Lentisphaeria bacterium | reverse complement strand
CTGCATAAAAATTTGTGCGATAGTTGCAAGTAAGCCGTGCCTGTCTGGGCTTATAACTTCCAGAACTGTAAAACCGCGTGTAATGTCATTGCTTAAGCGTGTTCGTGTCGGAATGCGGAATTGTTTTAGTTGTCGCGGTGTTCTACGTGATGATATTTCTGAATAACGTCCGATCAGCTTGAGCTCTTTCTTTAGCGCTTTAGATATTTTTTCAAAGCGTTCGGGCTGGTCGTTGAGGGTGTTGTAGTTTTCATCTGCCACATAAAATGTATCGATGGTATAGCCCGAAGCCGAGGAATAGATGCGCGCATCTTGAATGTTAAGATTCTGTCGCGCCAAGCATGTGGCGGCAGCTACAAATACATGGTGAGCATCTTTGATTCGAATAAATATTTCGGTGGCGTCCTTAAACATTGAGAACGGGGTTTCTCTAATGATTATAAGTGGTTCTTCGCCACGATGATTAAATATTTCCTCTGTTTGCCAGGCTATATCGAGATGGTTTTCGCGAATAAAATATTCGTCCCCCATGTCGCGCCAGATTTCATTGGCATCATCTTCGCTTATATTTTTGTCTGCCAGCTTTAGAATGGCCAGACGTTGTTTTTCTTCAACCACTTCGTGCAGGTCAACTGTATTTTCGAGTCCACGTCGCAAAGCCCTTTTTGTTTCTGTGTAGAGTTGGCGCATCAGGCTGGCGCGCCAGGCATTCCATATTTCTGGGTTAGTTCCGCACATGTCGGCTACGGTGAGGGCGTATAAATAATCGAGATGCATTTGATCGCCCATCTGCAGGGCAAAGTTGTGAATGATTTCTGGGTCAGAAATGTCTTGTTTTTGTGAAACGTAGGACATCAGCAAATGTTTCTCCACTAACCACTTTACCAGACGAGCTTCGCGCGCACTCATTTCGTGCTCTTCACAAAACTTTTGCGCATCAGTGGCACCCAATACGGAATGATCTCCCCCTCGACCCTTGCCAATGTCGTGAAATAGTCCGGCAATGTATAATAGCTCTGGTCTTGGCAGGTGATTCATTACGTGTGCGGCCACAGGAAACATCTTTTCTTGCCCAGGCAGAGAAAAGCGGCGCATGTTTTCAATTACCAGCAGCGTGTGCGCATCGACGGTATATCGGTGAAAAAGATCGTGCTGCATTTGCCCTGTTATTTTTCCAAAGGCGGGTAGGTAGCGGCCCAATATGCCATAGCGTTTCATGCGGGTAAGTTGGGTAACCAAGCCATATTCGATAGAAAAGATAGCCAGAAACATCTTTTTGTTTTCAGGGTTCTTGCGAAAGTCTTTGTCGACTAACCAGCGTTTATCACGTATTAGTCGGATAGTTGAGGCTCTTACCCCTTTGATACTGGGGTTATTGCCCATGAGTACAAAAATTTCCAGTAGGGCGCTTGGGAAATCGTCGAATATAGATTTACGCGTGACCTCTATAAAGCCGTTATTAAGTCGAAAGCGCTCGTTTATCAGTGTTGTTTTATTCTTTTGTTTGGGGTTGACTATGGTTTCGGCTAAGTAGTGTAGTAATACATCGTTGAGCTCTCTTATGGCGAGTGCTGCTCGATAGTAATGGCGCATAAATTGCTCTACCGCCATGCCCTTGTCGGAATCTTGATAGCCAAACACTGCAGCGAGTTCTCGCTGGTGCTGAAAGAGCAGACGTTCGTCCGCTCGACCAGCTAAAAGGTGGAGACCGTAGCGTACCTTCCATAAATATTCTTCGCCGGACCTTAAAATGGCAAATTCGTGATCAGTAAAAAACCCCTTGCCTTCCAGTTGTCGCAAAGTGGTAACGCCAAAATACCGTTTTGCCACCCAGTTTATCGTTTGAATGTCTCGTAGGCCGCCGGGTGAATTTTTAACGTTGGGTTCGAGGTTGCTCTCGGTATCGAGATGTTTCGCGTGACGAACTTTCTGCTCTTCACATTTTGCTTCGTAGAAGGCGTTAGCCGACCACATTTTTTTGGGTGAAGTAAGAGCTGTAAGTTCACCTAGTAGATTGGTGTTGCCTGCAATTGTGCGCGATTCGATGATGTTGGTGGCCACAGATATATCATTTTTTGCCAATGCAGTGCATTCCTTAACCGTTCTAACGCTGCTGCCTACGTCCAGGCCAATGTCCCAAAAAAAGGTCACCAGTTGTTGTAGCTGCTCGTTATATTTTTTCCCTGCCTTGTTGTGAAGTAAAATTAAGATATCGATATCGGAATGGGGATGTAGCTCCCCGCGGCCGTAACCGCCAACTGCGATCAGGGCAATATCGTCATCCCACTTAAATCCGTGCCATGCATAGTGAAGAATTAAGTCAATGAACGCTGAGCGCTCCCGGACAAGAAAGCGAATGTCCTCGTCTTCGTAAAAACGATGGGACAAGTGCGTACTCACACCTGCTATAGCATCTTTGAAAGTAGTGATCCTCGGATTGTTCAGCAGGTTATTGCGAAATAACTCCTGTTTGAAGCAGAGGGGTTGGCATGTGTATTCTGGTTGCATTTCAATTTGCATCGCTTAGAAGGACTCCTCTTTGCGTGCGGTTAACACCTCTACCCCGTCAGCAGTTACCGCCAGCGTGTGCTCCCATTGCGCCGACAGGCGACCGTCTTTTGTTTCAACCGTCCACTGATCGCTTTTTAGTTTTGTGTGCTGTTTGCCTGCATTAATCATGGGCTCAATGGTGAAGGTCATGCCTTCTTGAAGCACCATGCCGGTGTTTTTCGCCCCGTAGTGCAATACCTGAGGATCTTCATGAAAAACCTTGCCAATGCCGTGTCCGCAATACTCCCTTACCACTGAGTAATGATTTTTCTCTGCGTGAGCTTGAATGACGTGACCAATATCGCCAAGGCGGGCCCCAGGTTTTACCAGTTCAATACCTTTGTATAGGCATTCCTGGGTGACCTTTACCAGTCTATGTGCGTGAGACGCAACCTCGCCCACAAAGAACATCTTGCTTGTGTCCCCGTGAAAGTCGTCAAATATTACGGTGATGTCAATGTTGATGATATCGCCCGCTTTGAGAATTTTCTTTTCGGAGGGTATGCCGTGGCAAATCACCTGATTTACCGACGTGCAGATGGATTTTGGGAAGCCTTTGTAGTTAAGTGGTGCAGGAATAGCATGCTGAGATTCGGTAATGTATCGGTGGCAGATGCGGTCTAGCTCTGCGGTGCTTACGCCTGGCACCACATGTATCTCTATCATCTCCAGCACCTCCGCCGCCAATCGGCCGGAGACGCGCATTTTTTCTACTTCTGCTGGGGTTTTTATAGTGACTGGCATTGTGGCAATGTTCCTCGGTTTGGCTTGTGGGTCTGCGCCCTAGGGGCAAGCCGGCGGATAAGGAAAATCTGATCGCTTCGGCTAAGGTTGTTTTGTTCGCATACTGTATTTTAGTTGCTTTATGCGGCTGCGGCATTTGGTCGGCGTGTTTGCAGGCCGTAGTATTTTGCAACTTAGTCCCTTCTCTAATGCAGAGAAGTGCCCCATCTATATGTAGATCTGTCTGTCGAGCATTGTACGTGTATATCGCAATACTAGATGCTCGACGGCAAATTAGCTGGCCATTCTAAACTAAAGCACCCCAGCTTACACAATATCTGCTAATTTGAGAGCGGAAATATCTCTATATTTCTAGTGTCGTCAGCAGGTGCCGCTCCTATGATATTGGTGGGAGGTTGGACTTTTTGCTTTAGTTTCGATGCTCTTTATGGTATAAAGCGCGCCCGTCGGAGTGGTGATTTGAGAGCTCAGGCGGATTACTTAAAACTAACGTCACACATATATCGACACAGTTGCCTGGGTGCCACATTTAAACGTGGTTGGTTGATTGGGATATGTGGAGGCCTAACCCTAATACAGGAAATTTTTATGCCTACAGTAAGCATGCGAGATATGCTGCAAGCTGGTGTCCATTTTGGCCACCAAACCCGTTATTGGAACCCTAAAATGGGTAAATATATTTTTGGGGCTCGCAACAAAATCCATATTATAAACCTTGAGAATACAGTGCCTGCCTTTAACGAAGCTTTGACTTTAGTTAAGCAGATGGCCAGCCAGAAGAAAAAAGTGTTGTTCGTGGGAACCAAACGCGCAGCGCAGAAATCGATTACAGAGCAAGCGCAGCGCGTTGGTATGCCTTTTGTTAGCCATCGCTGGTTGGGCGGAATGTTGACCAACTACAAAACTATCCGTGCATCTATTCGCAGATACCGCGAACTGGAAGCTCAGAGCGCTGATGGTACATTTGCCAAGCTGACTAAGAAAGAGGCGTTGATGCGCACTCGCTTGATGGAAAAGCTTAACTTGTCGATCGGTGGTATTAAAGATATGGGTGGTTTGCCCGATGCCTTATTTATTGTCGATGTCGATCATGAGCGTATTGCCATTCAGGAAGCCAACAAACTGGGTATTCCCGTTATTGGTATTGTGGATACAAACAGTGATCCCTCTGGTGTTGACTATGTAATCCCCGGTAATGACGACGCCATTCGTGCCGTTAAGCTTTATGTCACTGCAATGGCCGATGCCTGTGCTGAAGGTGTGTCAGAAACCGCCAAGGTTCCCAACAAAGATGAGTTTGTTGAAGTGGCTGAAGAGAAAACTGCAGAGAAGTAAGTGTTGTGGCTGATAAGTAGCAACGCTTTGTTGTTACCTTGGCCCTTCTGTTGTTTCCACGGTTAGTTTCTAGTGGTTATTAACCTTAGTTTAAAAAAAACACTACCAGATATAATAAGGGGGCCTGCCCCTTTATTTTTAAAATCTCGAATTCTAATAGAGGAATATTAAGATGGCCGTATCTGCTTCTTTAGTTAAAGAGCTGCGTGATCGCACTGGTCTGGGTATGATGGAGTGCAAAAAAGCACTGAACGAAACTGACGGCAATGTCGATTTGGCGATAGAAAATATGCGCAAGGCCTCCGGCCTAAAGGCCGCAAAAAAAGCTGACCGAACGGCGGCTGATGGCGTTGTAGCCGCAAAAATTGCCGATGATGGCAGCTACGGCGTGCTTGTGGAAGTAAACAGCGAAACTGATTTCGCCGCGCGCGACGAAGGATTTCTAGCTTTCGTAAATACAGTGCTAGAGCGTGCTTTTAATAACAAAATATCTGATGTTGAGTCTTTAGTTGATGCTGATATCGAATCGGCTCGTCAGGCCTTGGTGCAAAAAATCGGTGAGAATATCGGTGTTCGACGTGTATCTCTGCTCAGTGCGGATGGTGGTATCGTTGGTGCCTACGTTCATTCCAATAGCCGAATTGCCGTGCTTACGGCGCTTAGCCAGGGTTCAGCCGAGCTGGCCAAAGATATTGCGATGCACGTTGCAGCGGTGAATCCTCAGGTTGTAAGCCCTGCCGATATGTCGCAAGAAGCGGTGGAGAAAGAAAAAGAAATCATACGCGCTCAACCAGATATGGAAGGCAAGCCAGCAGCTATTGTTGAGAAGATGATGACCGGCCGCATCAATAAGTATCTTAAAGAAAATAGCCTGGTTGAGCAGCCCTTTGTTAAAGATCCAGAGCTAAGTGTGGGTCAGTTGGCGAAAAAAGAAGACGCGTCAGTAATTAGCTTTGTGCGCTTTAAAGTAGGCGAAGGTATTGAAAAAGTTGAACAAGATTTTGCTGCTGAAGTTGCCGCGCAAGTTGCCGCATCAAAGGCTTAATTAGACGTTAATAAGTTGCTTTAGATTGAAAAGGCGGGATACATCTCCCGCCTTTTTGCTGCTACACTTTCAAGAATTTTTTGCACTATCCGGAGATGATTGATGGCCACCAAAACCGATAGAAAATATAAGCGGATTTTACTCAAGCTAAGTGGGGAGCAGCTTACAGGTAAGGAGGGCTTTGGTATTGACCCAAAAGTGCTCGATAAAATGGCGCTTGAGATTGGCCAACTTGTGGGTATTGGCGTGCAGGTCGGCTTGGTTATCGGCGGCGGCAACCTTTTTCGAGGTGCGGCTCTAAGTCGGGCGGGCCTGGATCGGGTGACTGGCGATCATATGGGAATGCTGGCCACTGTGATGAATGCCTTGGCGATGCGCGATGCGCTGGAGCGCTCAAATATCTCGTCAAACGTGATGTCTGCTATTCCTATGAGCGGTATGGTGGATCATTACGATCGCCGTAAGGCTATTCGCCAGCTAGAAAATGGTGAAGTGATAATTTTTGCCGCAGGAACTGGAAATCCGTTTTTTACTACGGATTCAGCGGCGTGTTTACGTGGTATAGAGGTTGAGGCCGAAATAGTGCTTAAGGCCACTAAAGTGGACGGCGTATATACCGCCGACCCATTAAAAGACCCTACTGCGACTCGTTACGAGCGTTTGAGTTACGACAAGGTTTTACACGATAAGCTTGGCGTGATGGATCTTACTGCTATTTGCTTGTGCCAAGAGCATAACATGCCTCTGCGCGTCTTTAAAATGGATAATCCAAGCGCTTTGCTAAATATTGTAGTGGGTAAAGATGAAGGTACTCTAATAGAAGAAGGGGTGGAAGATAATGATCAATGAAATAAAAAAAGATGCGGAAGTTCGGATGGGGAAGTGCGTCGATGTACTCGGGGTTAACTTCAATAAGATTCGTACTGGAAGGGCTCATCCCAGCATTCTCGATGGGGTTCGTGTTTCGTACTATGGAAACCCTACTCCGCTTACGCAGGTCGCTAACGTTAGTGTGCTCGATGCCCGAACGCTGTCGATAAGCCCCTGGGAAAAAAGCATGGTACCGGAGATAGAAAAAGCCATTATGAAATCGGACCTAGGCTTAAATCCGTCGACCATGGGTGAGTTAATCCGTTTGCCAATGCCTATGCTCACTGAAGAGACGCGCAAAGGTTACATCAAACAGGCGCGCAATGAAGCAGAGGCCAGCCGCGTAGCCATCCGCAATGTGCGCAGAGACGCCTTGGCCTCGGTTAAAGATTTGTTGAAAGAAAAGCAGATAGGCGAAGACGAAGAGCGCCGTACAAACGATGAAATCCAAAAGATTACCGATAAATATATAGCAAAGGCTGATGCCGGATTGGCTACAAAAGAAACCGACCTGATGGAAATATGATCTTCGATTTAGGCTTGGGAGAAGATAAGTGAGTTCCTCAGTACTAAAGCATGTCGCCATCATAATGGACGGCAATAATCGCTGGGCAAAAAAGCATGGCCGGCAGGGTATTGCGGGCCACCGCGCAGGGGTAGAGCGTATTCGCGACGTACTGGCTGAGTGTCGCACGCAAGACGTTGAAGTGCTGACCTTGTTTGCCTTTAGTAGCGAAAACTGGCGTCGCCCCCCCAAAGAAGTGGACGCGCTTATGGGGCTATTCTACAGTTATCTTAAAAAAGAAGCGCGCAAACTGGCTGAAGAGGGCGTGCGTCTGAAAGTGATCGGCAGTCGCAAACGTTTTTCTGCGCGGCTCCGAGGTGCTATTGAAGAGGCTGAAAGTGGGGCCTCAAATACTGACTCCACCCTGGTTATAGCTGCTGATTACGGCGGCTGCTGGGATATCTTGCAAGCCACGCAGGCGATTGCGGAAAAGGTTGCGCGCGGTGAGATGGAACCTTCCAAAATATCCGAACAATCTATTTCGGAGCATATCAGCACCTTCGGTTTACCCCCTCTAGACTTGTTAGTTCGCACTGGTGGGGAACAGCGCATCAGCAACTTCCTGTTGTGGCAGGCCGCCTACGCAGAGCTCTATTTTAGTGATTTGTTGTGGCCAGAGTTTGATGGTGAAGCCTTAAAGCGCGCCGTCGACGATTTTTATTCGCGTCAGCGACGTTTTGGTAAAACTTCAGACCAATTGGCAAAAGAGGGCGCGCGTGCTTAGAACCAGAGTGCTTACTGCGATCGTTTTGTTGATAGGCTTTCTTGCTAGTCTGTTTTTTTTGCCGTGGACTATTTTTGCCATCTTGGTCGCGGTATTTTTTGCGGTCGGAGCATGGGAGTGGGCCAATCTTGCTGGTGTGGGTTCCCATTTTTATCGATTAACGTATATGTTTTTCTTAGTCGGCTTCGCGGGGTTGCTGGGGTGGGTTACAGAGTGGACGGACAACGAGGAGTTGTTTAAGGCGATATTGATTGCTGCATGCAGTTGGTGGGCGCTGTGCTTGCTTTGGATTCAAGGTTATCCTACTAGTGTGTTAGTGTGGGGTTCTCGTCCGGTACGCTTGATGATGGGCATGTTTGTTTTGGTCCCTGCGTGGTTGTCCTGCCTTTATTTACGTCAGCAGTCCTACGGTACTTGGCTAGTATTTATGCTCGTTTTAGTTGTGGCTGCCGCAGACATTGGCGCGTACTTCACCGGTCGTGCTTTTGGTAAGTGCAAGCTTGCTGTTCGGGTGAGTCCCGGTAAGTCGTGGGAGGGTGTTTGGGGCGGTGCCGTTTTTGCCCTGTTTGTTGGCAGCGGATATTCGCTATTGATGGGACAGTCGGATTGGCTTATGGCGTTGATTATTATTGCGCCAGCAGCGTTAGTCTCTGTTGTTGGCGATCTTCTAGAGAGCATGGTTAAACGCCATCGTGGCGTGAAAGACAGTAGTCAGCTCTTACCCGGTCACGGAGGGGTATTGGATCGAATTGACGGTCTTGTAGCCGCAGCGCCGGTATTTGCGTTGGCGGTATTGGCTACCCATTGGCAATTATAGACATGAGTCGCCAATCACTTACAATTCTTGGAGCTTCCGGCTCTATTGGCGTAAGCACACTTGACGTGGTGCGAATGCACCCCGATCGATTTACCTTATTTGCCCTGACCGCCCATAAAAACATTACCCTGTTAAACGCTCAGTGCCTGGAATTTCATCCTCAATATGCGGTTGTTTCTTGCGATAGAGATGCCGTGATATTGCAAAACGAATTACTGTCTCACAGCTGTAAAACTGAAGTGCTTTGGGGTTCTCTAGCGCTGGAGGAGGTGGCGCAAAGTGGAGAGGTAGATACGGTAATGGCGGCTATCGTAGGTGCTGCCGGCCTTCCTCCCACCATGGCTGCGGTGCGTGCGGGTAAGCGCGTTTTGTTGGCCAATAAAGAATCATTGGTAATGAGTGGCCGTTTATTTACACGGGAGGTTAAAGCTTGCAATGCGCGCATACTGCCAATTGATAGTGAGCACAATGCCATCTTCCAGTGCATGCCTAGTTCTTATCAAAGTTTAAAGTTAGCGGGAATCAGCAAGATACTGCTAACCGGTTCAGGTGGGCCTTTTCGCACACTTGAATTAGACCAACTGGCCCATGTAACGCCAGAGCAGGCCTGCAATCATCCTAATTGGTCTATGGGTCAGAAAATCTCGGTAGACTCAGCCACAATGATGAATAAGGGACTGGAATACATAGAAGCGCGTTGGTTGTTCAATGCTAGTCCATGCGAAATTGAAGTGGTGGTGCACCCGCAGAGCATTATCCATTCAATGGTGGAGTATTTGGATGGTTCAGTGCTCGCGCAAATGGGTTTGCCCGATATGCGCACCCCCATTGCCTACGGTCTTGGGTGGCCGGAACGCATTGCTTCGGGTGTGCAGCAGCTCGATTTTGCCAGACTTGGTGGGCTCACCTTCGAAGCGCCCGATTATGCGCGTTTTCCGTGTTTGAAATTGGCTGTAGATGCATTGGAGGCGGGAAGTGACTACTCTGCCGCGTTAAACGCCGCCAACGAAGTGGCCGTGGATCTATTCTTGAGTAGACAAATTGGTTTTGGGCAAATATCCACATTAATCGCCGAGGTGCTGGAAACCTGGAATTGTTCCGAACCAGATACAATCGACGATGTCATAGATGCCGATCGTAGAGCGCGACTTGCATGTCTGCAAAAAGCAAAACCGTACGTCAGTAACAGCGCACGTTGATGAAAATGCATAATCACTTAAACCTTTTGATGAGTTGGCTATATTTGTGTTTGAAAATCTAACAATTTTTTCCTGGTTCATAGTCGCCATTTGTATTCTGGTGGCTTTTCATGAGTTTGGGCACTTTTATGTTGCGCGTTTGTGCGGCGTAAAAGTGCTGCGTTTTTCAATAGGCTTTGGGTATCGCCTTATAAAATGGACGGACAAAAGTGGTACCGAGTTTGCCATTTCTGCTATTCCATTGGGCGGTTATGTGAAAATGCAGGGCGAAGCCGACGGAGATATAGCCGAAGAGGATAAAGCCCAAAGTTACAACTCGAAAACGGTTTGGCAGCGTATTTCGATTGCTGCTGCAGGCCCTGGCGCTAATTTTATACTGGCTCTTGTGCTCTATTGGTTTTCTTTTTATATGGTAGGTACAAGTTCGCTCTCTCCCATTTTGGGCAACATTGAACCCGGTTCTGTTGCCGCTCAAGCGCACCTTGAGCGGGGCCAAGAAATTATCGCCATAGACGGTGAGGCGACACCCACCCGACGCGCAGTGGCGATGCATCTCTTGCACCGCTTGGGTGAATCTGGCGATATTCACTTTGTTAGCAAATACCCGAATTCAGATTTGGAGTACGAAACCAACGCCACGCTAGATAATTGGTTAAGGGGGGCGCACGCGCCCGACCCCATCGCTGGGCTGGGCTTGAGTTTCTTTGAGCCGCTCTATGAGACGGCCATCGTAAATGTTTACGAGGGTACGCCGGCAGCACAGGCTGGTCTGATGACCGGGGATGAGCTCTTGGAGCTTGATGGTATTGCGGTCGTCTCAGGCAACCAGTGGATGGAGTACGTAAAGGCGCGCCCTGAGGTTGCGATCGAGATGGTGGTGGGCCGTAAGGGCGAAAGACTGTCGTTTTCCGTGATTCCAGAGAAAGTTGTCAACGATGCAGGAGAAACTATTGGTAGGGCCGGAGTCGCTATTCCGGCGGGTAGCTTCCCCAAAGAGATGATTCGCCGGCACGAATATGGACCTTTGGCGGCGTTATCTGAGTCGGCCAAAGAAAGCTGGGATACAGGTGTTTTTGTTCTGGTTTCAATGAAAAAGCTGATATTGGGAGAAATATCGACGAAAAACTTGAGTGGTCCGATCGGCATTGCTAAAGTGGCCGCCGATCACGCCCGCCACGGTTTTTGGGCATTTGTTGCTCTTCTGGCGCATTTGAGTATTTTGCTTGGCGTACTTAATTTAATGCCGATTCCTATTTTAGATGGTGGACAAATCGTGTATTGCCTTGTGGAGCGGTTTAAGGGCAGCCCAGTTTCCGAAAACGCCCAGGTTGTGGGTTTTCAAGTGGGTTTGATTATGATGCTTGGTGTCATGATGATCGCTTTTTATAACGACATCTTTTTATAGTAAATTATTTTATAGTCAACTATTGCGTCTTTGGTTTTTGGGCGTTTTCAATAACAATTAAAATCTGGTTGTATTCCTTTGCAAAGTATTAATCGACTGTTTGCCGTTCTGGTATTGGCTTTTGCTGCAACAACTGCGCTCGCCGAAAGTTTTGAAATCTCGGATATTCGCCTGGAGGGTTTGCAGAGAGTCTCTGCTAGCCCCGTCTTCGCCGCCATGCCTGTACGTGTTGGCGATGTGGTCGACAGCGAAGATATTCGAGGTGTTATTAGATCGTTGTTTGCCACAGGTTTTTTTACCAATGTGCAGGTGGCCCGCGACGGCGATGTTTTTATCGTTATTCTAAAAGAGAGACCGGCTATAAAATCCATCAAAATTGACGGTAACAAAGCCATCAAAACCGAACAGTTAATGGAAATTATGACGGACAATGGCTTGTCCGAAGGCGAAATTTTGCAGCGTCATACCCTGCAAGGCATTACTCGCGAGCTCGAGCGCCAATACATTTCACAGGCGCGCTATGGAGCGTCGGTGGATGTGGAAGTAGAAGAACTTCCCAACAGTCTTGTTAATATTAATATGGACGTGGAGGAGGGCAGTGCTGCCAAAATTAGGCACCTTAATTATGTCGGCAACGAAATCTATTCCGACAAACAATTGCTTGACCTCTTTGAACTTGCCCCCGGCAAGTGGTATACCTTATTCTCAAGCAAGGACAAATACGCCCGCGAAAAACTTACCGGCGATATCGAAACGCTAGAGTCCTTTTACCTCGATCGAGGCTACCTCGACTTTACAATTACCTCTACTCAAGTATCTATAAGTGCAGATAAAAAGGCTGTATTTATTACTTTGAATTTGTCAGAGGGCGAGAAATATACCGTCAGTAAGGTCGACTTGGCAGGTGATCCTATTATGTCTGAAGCCGTGGTAAAACGTCTGTTTTTGCTTAAAGTTGGTAATACCTTTTCGCAGGCGCGCATGAAAGGCACCTCAGAATACATAACTACTCTATTGGGCAATGCCGGCTATACCAATGCCTCGGTGGAGGGAATTCCGAAGAAAAACCAGCAAGATAATACGGTTGAGATTACCTTTTTTGTGGACCCAGGCAAGCGGGTATATGTTCGTCGCATAGAGTTTAGTGGCAATACAAAAACCAGCGACGAGGTGCTGCGCAGGGAGATGCGTCAACTAGAAGGGGCGTCCGCGTCTGATTCAAGTATCGAGAACTCCAAAATACGATTGGAGAGACTGGGGCATTTCAAGGGAGTGACGGTCGAAACGGAAGATGTACCTGGCTACGACGACTTAATCGACGTTAAATATGATGTGGAAGAGCAGCCCTCGGGCAGCATTCAAGCAAGTGTCGGCTACTCTGAAGCCTACGACTTAAACTTGGGAATGAGTGTTTCTGAAAACAACTGGTTGGGCACCGGCAAGCAGGTGCAGTTCAGCATCAATCACAACCGCTTTCAAAATTCATACAGTTTAAATTATAACGATCCCTATTTTACCCCCGATGGCGTCAGTCGCGGTTTCAGTGCCTTTTTTAGGTCGACAGATTACGGCAACGCAACATTTGCAGCGCCGTACTCGACCGATGCCGCTGGCCTTAGTGTGAACTTTGGCTACCCAATTTCAGAAATTTCCTATTTGAGCTTTGGTGTAGGCTTTACCAATCAAGAACTCAAAATTGGATCTTTGGCTACCCAGCAGATCCGCCGCTCGCCATACTTTTTCGGGGCGGAGTCAAACGACTTTTCTTATATCACACAGTCGGAATATGAACTACGAAACGCGGGAGGCCAGTTCAGCCTACCTACCGTGGGCGGTGTTCCCCAGGAATACTCCGCCGAAACGTTTGCTATTACCGACGATGTGATAATAGACAACGAACCGGGCTTCGTAGACAAATACGGCACTGAATTTAACAGCGCTTCCCTCAGTATGACGTGGAACAGAAGCACGCTCAATCGAGGGATTTTGGCAACCCGCGGAAACAAGCAAACGCTGAGTTTGGAAACGACGGCCCCCGGTAGCGATTTGCAATATTATAAGTTGGTGTTTGATGCCCAGATGTTTAAGCCGATCACTTCCAACACAACCTTGCGCCTAAGAACCAAACTTGGCTACGGCGACGGCTACGGCGAAATGGATGTGCTGCCTTTTTTTGAAAATTTCCGTTCCGGTGGTATCGGTTCTATTCGTGGATACGAACCGTATACCTTGGGTCCCTTGGACGTTGCAGCTCGTACATACGTAACTGCAATAAACGGTGCCCAGGATGTAAATAATGATGGGTTCATCTTTCTCGATGAACGCTTTATCAATAACGAAGTCACCGGGCGTTCTTATGTGCTTTGTGAAGATCCGGGTTCTGGAGCTTTCTCTGGTTGCGAAACTGGCAAGCTGGTTTCTCAGTCGCTGCAGCAGCGCATCCGCCCCAACGGCGGCAATGTGTTGATGGAATTCAGTGCCGAATTGCTGTTGCCGATCCCTTTTGCCAAAGATACCCGCTCTATGCAGTTGTTGGCGTTTTATGACGCTGGCAATGTGTTTTCCACCTATTGTAGAGACGATCAATTAAACTGCTTCGGCGTTGATCTCAATGAACTCAGATCATCGGTGGGCATTGGATTCAAATGGTTGTCGGGCTTCGGACCGTTGACGTTTAGTTACGCCCAGCCATTAAAAAGAGAGGCCTTTGACCAAGCCAAGGGCTTTCAGTTTTCTTTTGGCGCAGGATTTTAATTTTAATATTTTTAACTGGAGAATGATTAATGTTTAACAAAATTTTTATTGCGGCTGTGTTACTTCTACTAAGTCAGTTGTCCCTAGCGGGTAAAATTGTGGTATTCGATCACGAAGAGGCAATTTTTAAAACTAAACTTTTCCAAGATAAAGTCGCGGAACTGAACGCAAAGCCAGGCTATGCTCAAGTAAAAGCTCAGGCCGAAAGTTTAAAGGCCGATCTTGCCGCGTTGAGCAAAGAGGCAAGTGTTAAAAGTATGACTTGGAGCGCTGAAGAGGGTGCCGAGTACACTAAAAAAGTGGAGTATATTCAGGCTGACTACAAACTGGCCGTTCAAAAGCTGCAATCTGAACAGGCAACTTTAATGAAGGGTGTCAGTCAGTTGGTACAACCAAAATTGGAAGCGGCGTTAGACGCTACTGTTAAAGCCGAGGGGATTGATATGGTATTGCGCAAGCAGGCCGGCTACTTTTCAGTTCCGTCTGTGGACATAACCGACAAAATTGTACAAGCGATAGATAAGACCAAATAAGGTTTCGGGAATGCCAGTTACTGTAACATTGGGTGAGCTAGCAGCATTGTTGCATGCTCAACTAATCGGCGATTCTCTGGCACCGGTACAGGGTATTGCCTCGCTTGCCGATGCCGGCCAAAGTGATATTACCTTCCTGTCATCGTCTAGCCATGAGCAGTTTTTGTCTTCGACAAAAGCGCTTGCGGTTATTCTACGCGAAGAAAGTGCTGAAAAATTCGCCGGCAATGCCTTAATCGTAGATGACCCCTATTTGGCCTATGCTACATTGAGTTCAGTATTTGATCCGCGCAAGCGTCAACGGCCCAGTGTTCACCCAACTGCGGTCATCGCGAGCACGGCCAAGATATCAGCCTCAGCCTCAATTGGGGCTCATTGCTGTGTCGGTGAGTACGTCAATGTTGGCGACGCGTGTGAGATCTACCCTGGGGTGGTTATAGGCGACTACTCTACAATAGGTGAAGGCTCCCTCGTGCACGCCAATGTGTCTATTTACCACAACGTTAACATCGGTAAACACGCTATTATTCACAGTGCTACCGTAATAGGTTCGGATGGGTTTGGCTTTGCGCCAGACAAGTCAAACGCCACTAAATACAGATGGAAAAAAATTCACCAAATTGGTGGTGTGTTAATTGGTGATCACGTCGAAATTGGCTCCGGTACAACCATTGATCGTGGAGCTTTAAGAAACACGGTAATCGGCGATGGTGTGATTATCGATAACCAAGTACACATCGCCCATAATGTTGAAATAGGTGAAAACTCTGCTATCGCTGGTTGTGTAGGTATTGCTGGAAGTACTGTAATCGGTAGCAGCTGCACCTTTGGCGGTGGGGTTTTAGTGAATGGACATATTCATATTGCCGATAACTCACATTTTAACGGTGGCACGATTGTTACAAAAAGCAATGCCGAATCTGGACAGTTCGCATCTGGTATGCCTCAGCTCGACGTAAAGAAATGGCGTAAGGCCGTCGTCAGATTTTCACAGCTTGACGACATTGTCAGTAGACTTAAGCGCTTAGAAAAAAACAACAAATAGCGCGATCATCGAGCGCGCATTAATTCATAAATGATTTTGTTGGCCGTAAGTGCTGCACAATTATTTGAAAATGACTGAATAATTATTTTAGATTTTTTGGGGCACATACCTATGATGGACATTCTTGAAATTCGCAAATACCTTCCTCACCGATACCCCTTTCTGCTAATCGACAGAGTGGTAGAGTTGGAAGAAGGTAAGCGTATTCTCGCTTATAAAAATATTACAATTAACGAAGAGGTGTTTCAAGGTCATTTCCCCCACTTTCCGGTCTTCCCAGGTGTAATGTTGATCGAGGCAATGGCTCAAGCTTGTGGTGTTCTTGGTTTTAAAACCATGGACAAAACCCCAGACGATGGCTCTATTTACCTATTTGCCGGCATCGACAATGTGCGTTTTAAACGTCAGGTTGTACCAGGAGATCAAGTGTACATTGAAGCAAAAATCATTACTGAAAAACGCGGTATTTGGAAATTCGGTTGCGAAGCCAAAGTCGATGGACAGCTGGTGACTGCTGCTACAATTATGTGTGCCGATAGAAGCGTAAATTAAGCGTAAATTAAGCGTATAACTCAGAGCGAATTGATGACGGATTCCCTTAAAACCAAAATAGATAGCCGTGCCATCGTCGATCCTAGCGCTGTCATTAGTGATGGCGTAGAAATTGGACCTTGGTCAATTGTGGGGCCAGGCGTCGTTGTGGGTGGTGGCACTCGAATAGCCTCCCATGTCGTAGTCAAAGGGCCTACGGTTATAGGCGAAAATAACCTTATTTTACAGTTTTCCTCGATTGGCGAAGACACGCCCGACCTAAAATACAAAGGAGAGGAAACTCGCCTTGTTATCGGTAATAACAATGTTATCCGTGAGGGTGTGACCATTCATCGCGGCACTGTTCAAGACCGCTCAGAAACGATAATAGGTGATGATAATTTGCTTATGGCCTACGTTCACGTGGGGCACGATAGTGTTATTGGCAATCACTGTATTTTGGTTAATAACGCATCTTTAGCTGGTCATGTGCTTGTTGGCGACTGGGCCATACTTAGCGGATATACCTTGGTGCATCAATACTGTCATATCGGCGAGCACAGCTTTACCGGCATGGGCAGTGCAGTGGGCAAAGATATACCCGCGTATGTGATTGTTGCTGGAGCACCTGCTGCAGCGCGCAGTATCAATATTGAAGGCTTAAAGCGTCGCGGTTATAGTAAAGATCAACTCAATAATCTGATGCAGGCTTTTAAAACTATTTACCGCCGAGGGTTAACCCTCGAGTCGGCTATAGACGAGCTGAATGCTAAAAATGACTGCCCTGAAATCCTCACTTTAATCCTGTCTTTGCGAGCTTCCTCTCGCGGGATAGTTCGTTAAGCTCAGCGATGCCAGTATCTATATTCGCACCCATGCCTGTACCGAAACCAGCACCGATGACACGTATTGCACTAGTCGTTGGCGAAGAGTCCGGCGATATATTAGGCGCTGGGCTTATTGCGGCCCTCAAAAAACACTACCCTAATTGCCAGTTTGAAGGAATCGGCGGACCGCGAATGATCGCTGAAGGCTTTCTCTCGCATTTTTCAATGGAACGTTTGGCAGTAATGGGTTTGGTTGAACCACTAAAGCGACTTCCAGAGTTACTTTCAATTCGATCTCAGTTGCGTAAGCGCTTCACGGAAAACCCTCCAGATGTTTTTATCGGCATTGATGCCCCCGATTTTAATTTGACGCTTGAAGAGTCGCTGCGCCGTAAACATGTGCTAACCGTTCACTATGTCAGCCCTTCAGTATGGGCATGGCGCCAATGGCGCTTAAAGCGTATTGCTCGCTCCGTTGATTTGATGCTGACGTTGTTTCCTTTTGAGACGAAGTTTTATGAAAATCATCGAGTGAGCGTTGCGTTTGTGGGCCATCCCCTGGCGGACGATATCCCGCTGGATGATATTAAAAATAGCGCCCGATCCAGACTAAACCTGGACCCCAATGGGCAATATGTGGCGCTGTTGCCGGGTAGCCGGCGTTCGGAAGTGGAGAAACTTGGGCAGATTTTTTTACAAGCCGCTCGTCTATGTAAAGTGCGTTACCCCGAACTTAAGTTTTTGGTGCCCGCAGTAAATGCTACTCGTCAACAAGAGCTTAGCGAGCTTTTGACAGACTATGACGATCTGTTTGTGCGACTCAGTTTGCGTGACTCTCACGACGTGATGGCGGCAGCTGATGTGGTATTGATGGCTTCGGGCACCACCACCCTAGAGGCAATGCTGCTCAAGCGCCCAATGGTCATTGCCTATCGAATGGCGAAACTGTCCTTTTGGATAATCTCGCGCATGGTGAAGTCGAAGTACATTGGTTTGCCCAATCTTCTTGCCGACAAACTCCTGGTTTCTGAATTTATACAAAACGAGGCAAGGGCCGAAAAATTGAGCGAGGCCGTGCTGGAATATTTAGACTCGCCAGAACGAGCCAGTAAGTTGCAAAACGATTTTTTAGACATTCATCGCTTACTCAGGAAAAATGCCAGCGAGTCGGCAGCCTCTGAAATTGTCAAACTCTGGGAAACATGTGAGCGCAATTAAATCGTTGAAAGGCAAATCCGCACTTGGCGCTAAAGGCGAGCTTTTTTTTGTCGATGTAAGTCGCGCACCTATAGCAGGCGTGGATGAAGTGGGGCGTGGGCCTCTAGCAGGCGACGTGGTGGCTGCAGCGGTGATACTTGGTACTGACCACGGAATTGAGGGTTTGGCTGATTCAAAAAAGCTATCGGAAAAAAAGCGCCTCTATTTAAGTGGCTTGATCAAACAAAATGCCCTGGCTTGGTGTATAGCGCGTGCGAATCCGGCGGAGATCGATGAATTGAATATACTACAAGCCAGTTTGCTGGCAATGAAACGTGCCGTAGAGGGCTTGGCGGCGGTGCCTGGACATGTTTATGTCGATGGTAATAAATTGCCAAAATGGGATTACTCCTCCGAGCCCGTTGTAATGGGAGACAGTAGAGTTGCCGAAATAAGTGCAGCTTCGATTATAGCGAAGGTTGCGCGAGATGCAGAAATGGACGCATACGACAAACGCTACCCAGATTATGGGTTTGCCCAGCACAAAGGGTATCCCACAAAAGTTCACCTGAATGCCCTCCGTGTTCACGGTCCATGCCCCATTCATCGCCGCAGCTTCTCTCCCGTTAGAAATCTTTTGATTAGTTAATTGACAGTGAGCAATTCTATCTGTTCGCGTTTAATTTTTTACTATATTGTGAAAAACACCGCTTTATAAGCTATAAATAAACATAGAACCGTAAATTAATTGCTCCCTTATATGCTGGTGAATGCGTTTTTATATGAGGCAAATGGGTGTTTAG
>JBLHGN010000037.1:0-18994 GCA_047616325.1 Lentisphaeria bacterium | reverse complement strand
TTTCACTTCTTGGTATCGAGCCATTCTAGGCTGCCCGGCATAGATCAAAAAACAACCACACCGGATCATTGTTCGCCATTTCACTTTATTCGAGCCGTTTTCATTCCATTTCTAAGTGCCACCTATGCGGTTACCAAAAATACAAGAAAACCTAACCAGACTTCAGTGATAGAATTTTGGCGATATCCATGGGCTCGCCATACTTTATAAACGTTGATTGTTTTTCAGACATAGCGCAAATTGACATGCGATCAGCAAGCTCGTTCCCCTCAACGCCAACGTGCCCATTAACGTGCAATACTTTTACATTCGACTTCACCAACTGAAATAATGCGTATATCTCTTTTATCAACTCCAAATTTTTAATTTCTCCACTGGCCTTTTTCCAGCCTCTTTTTTCCCAAGTGACGGCCCACTCCGTTACACACTGAATGGCATATTTCGAATCACAAAATATTGCAACACTTTTTCCGTCAGTCAATTCTGCTTTAGCCTGAATCAAGGCTTGGTGAAGCGCGTTTAACTCCGCCGTGTTGTTTGTACCGCTTGGGTTATACAAGCCGTACCACAGCTCTTTTAGTGCATTATTTCGATACAGTGCAAGCCCCGACCCAGCCTTCCCTGGGTTTGGTTCACATCCACCATCAGTGAATATTTTTGTATCTTCTAATAAAGCCAAAACTTCATTTACCGTATACGTCTTTACACCAGCGCCATTAGACTTTCTTCTTTTTACGCCGGATCCCGCGGCAACTGCCGAAGACTTGCCTTCGCCCTTGAAGGCCACCTCAGCTTCAACCTTAGAGGTAAAAGACTTGTATTTTGCACCTGCAAACTTATCCACTTGTTTACTGCAGCCGGCCCAATCGGCATAAATTCCGGGGGTTCTGCCCTGCCATACGACGTAATACTTCGTTGCCATCTATTTTATTCCAAGGTGCTACCAGTACAACTTTGTACTGAATTTGATTAATTACACATAACTTGTCTTTTAAGCCCACACATAAACGGCACCAATCGTACACTGCTGGCCGGGCTCCAAATACACACTATTTCTTCCTATATTTGCGGTTTCAACGCAAAGTATTCCTTGATGATCATCGTTTGAAAAATCACTTAAACGACAACCTTTTTCGATCCAGGGTTCCACACAATAGAACTTTCCGAATTAATATGCTTGATGGCGATACACCCAATAGGCGAATTTATACGTGCATTCTCTACATTATGAAAATAAATTCAGTCTGTTTCAGAATTAATGCGACGACGGAGTCATTTTTACAGAAGAATACACACCATCCATTACAATAGACCTTGCGGAGACCATAACAAATTCTTTAAACTTTTCTTCAATAACCGCTCTTTCTTGGTCATATTTCTGTTTTTCGTGTTTCGGTAACACCTTCCAACGCTCCAATATCGGTATATGAGCAGTAGTTTCAGAAAGTTGACGAAATACGCTAAAGCTATCAGATAAATTGTCGTCTATTAACAAAATTTGCGAAAGCGCATTTATGCGAATACTCGCCTCTGTCAAACTTACCTGCTCATCGATAACAGCCCTACACAACAAAACAATACTTTCAATACTACGCCCCCTCCTTTTATCAAGCTCTTGCTTAAAAACTGCAGTCCTTTCTGCATCGTAATTATTGTGCTTATATATTAACCAACGATAATAAATGGCAATACAGAGCAAGACTGCAAGAATACCGACACCCAACACCAGCCAATAATTCATATTTATGCCTCACTTTCCCCATCGCTCTGCTTTATAGTGTTATTGTCAATTGGTACTATCTTACGGTGCGAATCTACAACAAGATCATTATTATCGACGACTAGGCCCTCAGCAAGGCTATTCTCTTCTTCAAGTTCTGCAGTGGTAGTTTTAGAAAAGCTTTTACTCGTCTTCGCCCCTAATTTCTTTAGCCCTTCTATACGGTTAAGCACATTCCCGCGACCACTGACCAGCCGGCCACGCAAGCTATCAAACGAATCAGCGGCTTTGCCAATGTAAGCCCCAACCTCTTCCAGCGCCCCCATAACCAATACGAATTGATCGTAAAGTCTCCCTGCGCTTTCGGCAATTTTTTCAGCGTTAGTATTCTGCTTCTCATATCGCCACATGGTTTCAACAGTGCGTAAAGCCACCATTAGGCTTGACGGGCTTACCAACATAACATTTTTATCATAGGCTTCTTTGACCAACCCTGGATAACTTTGCACAGCGCTTAAATATGCGGCTTCAATGGGAATAAAGATAAATACAAAGTCGAGCGTTCGTATTCCCTCGAGCTGCTCATATTTTTTAAACGACAAACCTTTAACATGAGACTTAATAGACTCTACGTGGGACTTCAGTGCCTGCACGCGAAAGGTCTCATCATACGGCTCCGACATGTAGCGCTCATAGTCGACGAGCGACACCTTGGAATCGATAACAATATCTTTACCCTCAGGAAGCCGCACAACCACATCAGGCCTAAAGCTTTTGCCGTCATGATTCTTTAGATGCAGCTGGGTTTCGTATTCCCGGCCCTTCTCCAAACCAGATTGTTCAAGCAAGCGTTCAAGAACAACTTCGCCCCAATTACCTTGAATTTTCGTATCTCCCTTTAGGGCATTAGCCAGGTTGTTAGCGTCATCGCTCATCTTCTGAGTTTGCTTTTGCAACAGTGCTATTTGACCAACCAGCTGGTTCCTCTGAGAATTTTCTTTATGATAAACATCTTCAACTCTCTGATTAAAAGTACTTAATTGCTCTCGAAAAGGCTTTAGCACCTCCTCAATGTTGTTGCGGCTACTCTGACTAAACAGGGCTTGTTTAGATTCCATCAACTTATTTGCAGAAATTTCGAACTCCTTAAATAAAGTTGACTTAGTTTGTTCTAACATGAGTTCCTGCGATATAAGGCTAGTCTCTTTTTCTTTTACCGTTGCCAACAGTTGAATGTACTCATCTTTGACCACTTTTAGCTCAGCCAACTCCTGTTGACCCAAACTCAACTGATATTCACGCTCCTGCAATAAGGTAGCCATTCTGGCTATGCGTAAATCTCGCTCACCTAGTACGGCCTTATGCTCTTCCCTTAGGCCTGCCTCTATGCCGAGCTTCGCATATTCAAACTCACGTTTTAGATCCTTAATTGTTTGTTCATGGAACTGAATAGTAGCTCGCTGCTTTTGCACATAGAATAAAGTTAAAACCAGGTAAAACAGTACCCCAGAAACCACATAGAGAAAGAGTTGATCTTGATTCAAAGCGAGCGAAAACACTGGTTATTCCTATTCATCTCTATTAGTTTAAAGTAACATTGGCAGCAAATATGCAACTATTCTACCTCTTATGAAGTATTGCCCCAAGCTATGAATATGATTCCAAAAATCCTGGTTTTTGATTCTGGCGCCGGCGGGCTGAGTGTTGCTAAAGAAATAGTAAAGAAGGGGTATAGCTGCGAATTAATTTACGCTGCTGATAATCGTTTTTTTCCCTATGGGACCAAAAGCGACACTGTCCTTACGTCGAGAATAATTGAGCAGCTCGGCCTGCACATAAACGAATTTAACCCTGATGTCGCTGTAGTCGCTTGCAACACAGCTAGCACGCTGGCCTTGGATAGCCTTAGAAGAGATTTTGACTGCCCTTTTGTTGGAGTAGTGCCAGCTGTAAAACCGGCAGCGTCTCTCACGATTTCAGGGACAATAGGAATGCTGGCAACCCCCGCCACGGTAGACAGAGATTACACCAGAGCCCTTATTAGCCAATTTGCCTCTCAACACAAAATCCTACTGCATGGAAGCAATAGGCTTGTAGAGCTGGCTGAAGGTTACTTGGCAAAAGGCAGGCTTGATTACGTTGCGCTTGAATTAGAATTAATGCACTTACTAAACCAGACCGACGGGCACGAAATCGACACCATCGTGCTTGCCTGCACACATTTCCCCCTGTTAAAACTACCCATGAGCGAAATTTTACTACGCAAACGGCTCAGCATTCAGTGGGTCGATTCTGGCGAGGCCGTTGCGCGAAGAGTTTTTGATTTATTGTTCGACGAGCCTGCAAGAACCCACAAAACAGAAATAAAATTAAATCCTATCACTACAAGTCTGTGTACTTTCAAATTTTTGTTTAGCTCAGAAGAAGAAAAGGAAGATCTAACAGAACGATATTATCACTATTTGATAAGTTAGATAATATCGCTAAAACATAAACAAACGTACTGTAAATTATGCGTCCGAGCTATCGGGTGGCCACTTTCCCCTTGCTTAGATGTTGCAGTAGAAACTAGACCGCAAATCTTCGGCCCAGCTTTAAGAGTGTTAATAAATTTTAATTTTGGCGTTATCTATCACCTGCTTTTCGTAAGAAGCAATTTCGAACTCAGCGCTTTGTGCTTTTAACTGAGCAAGCAAACTCTGCATTTGCATTTCGGTCATATCACTTTTCAGACCAGCGATTACTTCAGTTAAACCCACCACATAGTGACTACCACCACGCCCAGTGACTGGTTCAAAAGCAGCACCTTGCGATAAATCCATTGAAAACACTTTACTTGTAACTTGAAAGTCAGCTCCTGCCGAAGCGCGTTTTACTTTATCAAAGGCTGCATAAGTATAAGCCGAAATATCCGCTATTACTTTAGCTGAATCCCCTGCTTTTAATTTAGCAATTAAAGCAGAAGTCACTTCGACGAGCTTTTGCTCTAACTTTAATGCCGTTAGCGTATCTACAACAGACTCTCTCACTTCAACAAGACTTTTTACACGCTCTGGAGCGTGCGTTGCTTTCCGTAAAACAAATGCCTGAGTATCCGAAATTTCCAGCACACGACTATTATAACCTTGACCTAACACCTCTGAGCTAAAGGCAAGTTCCCTAACTTTTTCATTATTTGCAATACCACTACCCTCATCACGACTAAAGCTCGTGCTTGTTTTAACTTTCAAGCCGAGCTCAGCGGCTGCTTCGGACAAATCGGGAGAACTAAAAGTCATCTCGCTTAGGCGCTCGGCATATTCGACAAACTTCTGCTCAGCCTCTCCCCTCTGAAGAAGACTTAGTATCTCTGCCTTTCGAGCTTCCAACGAAGGAACCGCTTTCACTGTTTTTGACAGAACTTTAACAAAATGAATACCTGCATCGGTTTCTATTGGCCCCGAAACCTCATCCTGCTCAAGCGAATAAACTGCATCTTCAAAAGCTTTGGGGAAAATCCCCGGAGTCATTACTCCCAAGATTCCACCGTTTTCCTTTGAACCACTATCCTCTGAATATGCCTTAACAAGCTCAGCAAAATTATCGCCGCCTTGTATTTTATCGGAGACCACCGTTGCTATTTCAGTCGAATCATCTCCACTCTCTATCAACAAATGGGCAATTTCGTATTGAGCATCGCCCGCGAAGCTTTCAACTTCCAGCTGATACTGAGCTTCTACATCGGCGGGTGAAATATCGATAATCTTGGCAAGACCGTCGACCGACAAATCAACGTACTGTACGCTTATTTTTTCGGCTTCCCGAAACATATCGCTATTTTCAGCATAGTAGGCATCAATCTCCATCTCTTCGACTACCACACTCGCCTTAATCGGGTCAGTGGGTATTTCTATGGTAAAAAATGATCTTTTTTGCTGAATAAGGGCAGCCAAAACATCGGCCTCGGCGCTTGTAGTAAATGTGGATTGAGCTATTCCCCGGGCATGCATTTTCGACAAAAAGTCGCTTCGAAGTGCACTCTTGAAAGTTGCAGGCGTATAACCTGCTTGAGAAAGAATACGTCTATAATTTTGCACATCAAATTTACCGTCAACTTTAAAGCCATCCATCTGCGATATTTCTTTTTCAATCAGGGAATCAGCAATAGCCATGCCGCCTTTCTCAGATGAAACCTGCAAAGCTGCCCTCTCCGTTAGACTCTGCAAAACCGGCCCGATCAAGTTCTCCTCTTTCAACATATCAGATGTGGCATCCACACCCTCTTGCTTTAAAAGTTGGTTTTTACGATTATTTACCGTTCTAAGCAGCTCTTGTTTTGAGATTACTTTACCATCCACTCGAGCCGCATCGGTTCCGGCTGCACTGCCTAGAAAAGACCCGTCACCCACGCCTGTAAGAACAAGAGGCACCACGAAAAACAAAAATATGATTGCAGCAACTAAGGTGCCTTTCATACTATCACGGACATTTTGAAGCATATTTTCACCCTAATGATTTAATTCGCCACTGAAAGTAAAAAGCGCCGCAAAAAGCGGTACGTAACCCAGCAAGCAAATTAAAAGAATTTAAACATATCAGTTATAAAAAAAAGGCGCATGCAAATGCGCCTTTTTCGGATTCACAGTGCTTACGCATATTGTCACGCGTTCACCAAGAATCCATGCATTGCCATACAGAGTATTACAATTATTATTAATATTTGGAGTCAATGCCAATACTCGTATTAAAAACAATTTAGCAAGCAGATAACGCTACAAACACAATTAAAATTTAAAAACAAAGTAACATCCGCTATATATTTAGCCCAATATAATCAGCCAGTTCTTTTAAAGGAAAAACTGATTAGTCGTTTTTTGACCATTCGTAAACCCCAAGAATGTACTGTTTATTTTTATGACAGAGCAAGCTAAATGAAACCAATACAACCTTGTGAATGAACCAATTAACTATTCATGCCGACAAAAACAGCGATAAAACTACAAATATTAATTTACTGCGTCTTTTAGCGCTTTACCCGCTTTAAAGCTAGGTATTTTTGCAGCAGCGATTTGGATAGGTGCACCAGTTTGAGGGTTACGACCAGTTCTTGCAGCTCGCTCTTTAACCAAGAATGTTCCAAAGCCCACTAAGGCCACCTGATCACCTTCTTTAAGTGCAGACGTTATTGAATCCGTGATAGCGTCCAGTGCACGGCCAGCTGCCGCTTTGGAAATATCTGCTGAGCTTGCTATTGCTTCGACCAATTCTGATTTATTCACCATTAACCCCTTTTTTATTCGAATGTAACATCGTGTTTTGAAATTGTACCAATTTCTAATAGATTAAGTACCGAAAAATACGATACCACCGCATAAATATCTATAGACGCCTTATCTGAAGACACTATAACAGTGGGTATTATATAGGTATTTATGTAAAGGTAGGCACTTTACAATCAAAGGCCATGGAAAAAATCGTGTTTGGGCTGCGGCTAGACGCTTAACCCACAGCTTACCTCACGTTTTTACTACTGCGCCCCCCAACCAAAAAAGCACTCATTCCGGTATTAGTACGCTGCCCGCCCCACCCATGCACTAGTATTAAATTGCGGAGCGAGATTGCGACTTATTACCAACTGCCTCTACGGCGGTCAAGAATGAAATAGATTATTCTCCATTGTTTCTTTGAAAAACCGAACAAATGCACAATTTTGCTCGGTTTTCACCCACAACATTGAAATACTAGTGGGTACTTATTCTATTGTCATCACTGCTTGCATCCTGCGCCTTTTCCTCTAAGGCCTCATATTCTTCATCGCTGAAGGGGGTTGGCATATACTGAAGGGCAAGTTCCAAAACCTGATCTATCCATTTTACCGGCTTTATCACCAAGTCAACTTTTATATTTTCGGGGATTTCACGCAGGTCAGCTTCATTATCCTTAGGAATAATGACTACTTTCACACCTCCCCTATGAGCAGCAAGTAACTTTTCTTTTAAGCCCCCTATCTTTAAGACTTCACCTCTGAGCGTGATTTCACCCGTCATTGCCACATCCGCTCGCACGGGAATTCCCGTGTAAACCGAAACTAGAGCCGTACACATGGCTATACCAGCACTAGGCCCATCTTTCGGTGTAGCCCCCTCCGGAACATGTATATGAAGATCTTTTTTCTCATGAAAGTCAGGAGCAATACCCAAAAACTGTGAACGCGAACGTACCACTGTCATTGCCGCCTGAATAGATTCTTGCATTACATCACCCAAGGAGCCAGTTTTCACCATGCGCCCCTTACCTTTGACGGCTGAGGCCTCAATAGTGAGCAATTCGCCACCTACCTGGGTCCAGGCCAGCCCTGTTACTTGTCCCACCTGATTGTGCTGCTCTGCTTTGCCGTAATCCGCTTTTCTCACACCCAAATAGTCTTCCAAGTCGCTAACGCTTATAAGAATATTTTGCTTGTTTTTACTTTTGACGTTCTTAGTTACTACTTTGCGACACAATTTGGCGATTTCACGATCTAGACCACGTACCCCAGCCTCCCGAGTGTAATAGCGAATAACATCTTTAATAGCGGCTTCCTCGATGGATATTTCTTTTACACTTAAACCATTGTTTTTTATTTGCTTGGGGATTAAATAACGAGTGGCTATATTAAGTTTTTCATCTTCCGTGTATCCCGGAATGCGTATTACTTCCATGCGATCGATCAAAGGGCCCGGAATATTCATGGAATTTGAAGTGCAAACAAACATGACGTCAGACAAATCGAAATCCACCTCGAGATAATGATCATTAAATGTGGAATTTTGTTCTGGGTCTAAAACCTCCAAAAGTGCCGAGGCCGGATCACCGCGATGATCCATGCCCATTTTATCAATTTCATCGAGCAAAAACAGTGGATTTTTAACGCCGACTTTTGAAATCTTTTGAACGAGTTTGCCTGGCATCGAGCCAATATATGTGCGCCTATGACCACGAATTTCCGCTTCATCCCGCACCCCACCTAAGGCCATACGTACAAACTTTCGGTTGGTTGCCCGCGCTATAGATTCACCCAATGAAGTTTTACCAACACCTGGAGGGCCGACAAGGCACAATATTGGACCCTTTACTTTTTTAACGCGTTTTTGAACAGCCAAATATTCAAGTATTCTTTCTTTTACTTCGGCTAGACCATAGTGATCCTGCTCTAGTATTTCTTCTGCACGCTCAAGATCGTGTAAAACCTTACTGCGCTTTTTCCACGGTAGATTAACGATCCAATCAATATAGGTCCGAACAACCGATGCTTCGGCAGACATGGGAGACATCATTTTAAGCTTGTTTAGCTCAGCTAGTGATTTTGCCTCTGCCTCTTTGGTCATTCCTGCTTCAGCAATTTTTCGCTCTAGATCGTCGCCCTCACCAGCCTCCTCACCAATATCCCCCAACTCCTTTTGTATAGCTTTCATTTGTTCATTTAGATAATATTCGCGCTGGCTTTTTTCCATTTGTTTTTTAACTCGCCCGCGAATCCGCTTCTCAACCTGGTACAAATCTGCTTCCGCATCCATAAGGCCAATGAGGTGCTCAAGTCTATTTTGAACGAGCTCGATCTCTAGTATTTCTTGCTTCTGAGTCAACACTAAGGACATGTGAGCAGCAACCGTATCAGCCAATCTGCCAGGCTCATCAATGCCGCTCAACGAAGTCATCACTTCCGCAGGAACTTTTTTGCTTAAATTTACATAGTGTTCAAATCGAGTTAATAGCGAGCGAGTAAGAATTTCCAGCTCTTTGGCATTTTCCTTTTCACCTATGGCCACCGCATCATAATCAGCCTGAAAATAGTCACCGACTTCATCTATTTTCTGGATTTTTGCTCTTCTACGGCCCTCTACCAACACTTTAACAGTGCCATCGGGAAGTTTCAAAAGCTGCAGCACGGCAGCAATGGTGCCGTAGTCATATAAGTCATCCTTACTAGGCTCATCTACTGACGCATGCTTCTGCGCCACAAGAAGCACCTGCTTATCGTCTGCCATTGCTTGCTCCAGTGCAGCGATGGACTTAGCACGACCCACAAACAGAGGAATTACCATGTGCGGATAAACCACCACATCTCTTAGGGGCAATAAAGGAATCGGGGATTCTGTAGCGGACGTTTCAAGTAGATCCATTCTGTACCTCAAATAAGATCAATTCTGATTATCATGATAATCATGATAATCATGATTACTAAGGTTGGGGGTAAAACCACAAAAAAACAAGCGCAATAGCAAAAAGGGGCGGATAAATGCCCCTTTTTTGTAGTTTTTTAAGATGGATCAGAAGCACTAAAGCACCAATATGACAGCTTTTTAACATTGGCTGTGTTCAAGCTAACAGCAGCCATTGCTTGACCTACTTACTGACAATAAAAAACACTATTCTTCCGGCAGGGCTTTTTTAGCTTCAATATTTTGATAGACCAAAAGCGGCGCTGACTCACCTCTAATTACTGCGGCGTCCACGACCACCTTTACAACATCTTCTTCGGATGGCAACTTGTACATGGTGTCCAGAAGCACATTTTCCATTATGGAACGCAAGCCCCTAGCGCCCGTTTTCCGGGACATGGCCTTTTCAGCAACAGACGCTAAAGCGTCTTCACGGAAATCAACCTCCACACCTTCCATCTCGAAGAGCTTACTATACTGTTTCAGAAGCGAGTTCTTCGGCTCTTTCAGAATCTGGATCAATGCAGGCTTATCAAGCTCATCGAGCGTTGCAATGACAGGCAGTCGCCCTACAAATTCTGGAATTAACCCAAAGCGCACCAAATCTTCAGGCTCCAAATCTTTTAAGGTTTCACCAACATTTTTGCTGGTATCCTTACTCTTCACTTCTGCGCCAAAGCCAATGCCACCCTTTTCAGATCGCTCCCGAATAACCTTCTCAAGTCCAGCAAAGGCACCACCGCAAATAAACAATATATTGGATGTGTCAACCTGCAAAAATTCTTGCTGAGGGTGCTTACGCCCCCCCTGAGGAGGCACCGAGGCAATAGTGCCTTCAATCAACTTCAACAGCGCCTGCTGTACACCCTCACCGGAAACATCTCGCGTAATTGACGGATTGTCCGATTTACGCGAAATTTTGTCTATCTCATCAATATAAACAATACCCTTTTGAGCTTTTTCGACATCGTAGTCACATTTCTGAAGTAACTTCTGGATGATATTCTCAACGTCCTCACCTACATAACCCGCTTCCGTCAACGTGGTAGCGTCGGCCACCGTAAACGGCACATTTAGCAGACGTGCAAGCGTTTCAGCAAGTAGCGTCTTGCCGCTACCTGTGGGCCCGACCAGGAGAATATTACTCTTACCCAGCTCGACATCATCTTTTGATTTCTTCGCCTCGCCCATACGCAAACGCTTGTAATGGTTATACACCGCAACAGCAAGAACCTTTTTAGCGTTTGGCTGGCCAATGACATAGTCGTCTAATGTGCCTGATATTTCTTTAGGTGTAGGCAATTTCTCACCCTTACCCTCAGTAGTATTTTCTTGAATTTCTTCTCGAATAATGTCATTACACAAATCCACGCATTCATCACAAATGAACACTGAGGGACCAGCGATGAGTTTTCTAACTTCATGCTGACTTTTTCCACAAAACGAACAGTACAGCAATTTGCCGCTATCTTCGCTACCGCCTTTGGGGTCGGACATTAACGTTCTCCAACTCGTCTACCTATCTAACCAAACCTAAAGATGCTTGGTTTATCTCGACATTTCAAGTGCGAGACGTCAAAAACGCCTCATTTTACAAATTTATTGCTCAAGACTCGTACAGTAAAGGTATCGACAGCATTTTAAAACCCCACAAACGCTTTACTTACACGAGCTTATCAACAAACACCCATTTTTCCATACAGGCACTTAACCTATATGAAAAGAATTTACTTAAGTGAGCCCGACTCTCTGCTTGTCAGTACGCTATCCACCAAGCCATAGCTTTTCGAGTCCTCTGCCCCCATAAAATTATCTCTTTCGGTATCCAAAGCAATTTTGTCAACCGTCTGACCGGTATGAAACGCCATTATTTCATTCAAACGCTGCCGAATTTTCAATATTTCTTGAGCGTGAATATGGATATCTGAAGCCTGCCCCTGAGCACCGCCAGAAGGCTGGTGAATCATGACGCGCGAATTGGGCAGACAAAAGCGCTTGTCTTTTGCCCCTGCCGCCAACAAAAACGCACCCATACTACAAGCTTGTCCGATACACATGGTACTTACGTCGGGCTTGATAAACTGCATGGTATCGTAGATCGACAAACCCGCCGTTACAGATCCACCGGGCGAATTAACATAAAGGTGGATATCTTTATCGGGGTTATCTGCTTCAAGAAATAACATTTGGGCGACAACCAAATTCGCCATATGGTCTTCAACCTGGCCAACAAGAAAAATCACGCGCTCTTTCAGCAGTCGAGAATATATATCGTAGCTTCGCTCCCCTCTCGCTGTCTGCTCAACTACTATAGGCACCAAAGCATCTGTAATGTTCAATGAGCTCTGGCCATTTATATCAATGATGGACATAGGTTTCCTCAAATCGGTTTGATAGACAATCGCTAGTATTGATAGACAATCTCTACTATCAGATTAGCCCAAGATAACAGGTTGGGTTGAATTTATTTAAATCAAGTTAAACTAGTTGGCATCTAAAAAAACTCTTCTACCCGCAAGCTCTAGACCACAGCAATATTAACAGCAAATTCTTAAAATTGCTTTTAAATTCAACGAGATATACCTAAATCGGAACCTATGTATATATTTTCCACAAAATCGAGATAAAAAAAGCCGGCATCTTTGGCCGGCTTTAATTGCGTTAAACGACTTGCTACTGATTAGCCGTTTTTAACACCTCGTCATAAGATTCTTTTACTTCGATGACTTTTGCCTTTTCGAGCACGAAATCGACAACCTGCTCTTCAAGTGCTGCAGCTTCGACGCGACTCAACAACTTTTCATCAGAATAGTAATGATTAATGACCTCTTGCGGGTCTTCATATGTAGATGCAGCCTCTTCGATTAGCGACTTAACTACATCTTTGTCTGCCTTGATTTTTTCCTTCTCAACCAATTCAGAAACAAGTAAGCCTAATTTCGTGCGGCGCTCGGCCCGCGCTTTAAACATATCGTCAGGTAGCAAGGATTTGAGATCTAAGCCTTCCGCTGCGCCACCGTACTGCTGAACCATTTGCTCTCTGAGCGCATCTATTTCTATTTTTACTAGGGCCGCAGGCACGTCAATCGCGTTATTTTCTACCAGGGCATCCATTACTTGCGCTTTTACTTTATTGCGTATGGCTTTTTTCTTCTCGCGCTCCATGTTTTGTTTTACATCTACACGAAACTTAACCTCGTCCCCACCAACTACGCCAAATTTTTCAAAAAAGACCTCATCGAGCTTGGGCAGTTTTTGCTTTTGCACACCATTGAGGGTGACATTAAATACTACTGAAGCACCTTGCAGAGACTCGTCTTTATAACCCTCGGGGAAAGTTAACTCTAAAGACTTGGACTCGCCGGTTTTCATATCGAGAATGCCATCTTCAAAACCGGGAATCATAGATTTAGAACCAATTACCAACTTTTGGGCTTGAGCACTACCACCCTCAAAAGCTTCGCCGCCTTTCAAACCTTCAAAGTCTATGTCCACCTGGAAGCCGTCTTTCACAGTCTCTTTGGTATCAACCCACTCAGCTTGGCTTTTTTGCAGGCTTTCTATCATCTTATCGATATCTGCCTCGGTGATATCTGCATCGTAGAGGGTAACCTCCAAGGCACTTAAGTCTGACAATTCAACCTCAGGATACACCTCAAACGTCGCCACAAACTCAATATCTTTTCCCTCGCCTAACTGCTTTGGCTCAATAGAAGGCGCGCCGACGGGCTTTAGCGATTCTTTTTGTAGCGCCTCGTAGAACGAGCGGTTTATGGCATCACCCAAAACTTCTTGGCGAACACCTTCACCAAAACGCTGCTTAACAACCTTCAA
Source organism: Lentisphaeria bacterium (assembly GCA_047616325.1). GTDB lineage: Bacteria > Pseudomonadota > Gammaproteobacteria > Pseudomonadales > Cellvibrionaceae > JBLHGN01. The sequence continues at coordinate 5,260 of JBLHGN010000037.1, read as the reverse complement.
GGGCACTTTTCCTTTCCTAAAACCGTTTATTCGAACGGTTTTAGTTGCCTCATTCAATCGTTTATTAACTTCTTTATCTACCACCTCGGCGGGTATGCCAACGGTGAGCCTGCGCTCTAAACCTGAAGTCGTTTCGACAGAAACTTGCATGGTGTTCCTCGTGAAATCTTTTTTTGGGGGGGGCAATTAAACAATGCGTAGCAGTGCATGTAGCTCTGCATATAACTCTAAGAGATGGTGCGGTCGGAGAGACTTGAACTCTCACACTTTGCAGTACTGGAACCTAAATCCAGCGCGTCTACCAATTTCGCCACGACCGCGCACTAACGTCTTCTTGAGCATACACTTTAACTTAACTCCGCAAGCTATTGATTTTTATGAAAAAATCGATAAATATACGGACCTTGCTTCGCGAAGGCTGGCAATTGTGCCACAGTCGAACACCCTGTTCAATAAGGAAAGCGCTGAATTTAAAATATTTATGTTTTTATCTCTGACATTCGCCCATTTCCAATGGCGGGCAAACGCTCTACCAAACAACCCTTTTCTAGTAGCGAAATAATTCTATACTGCCAAAAAAATGCGCCTGCGGCTTCCCCCCGCAGGCTAATCATTAGTTAACGCGTTCGACTATAGTGGTTATCCCCTGCCCTAAGCCTATGCACATGGTCGACACACCCAAGGTCGCGTCGTGATCCTTCATTATGTTGAGCAAGGCTCCTGTAATTCGTGTACCCGAACAGCCAAATGGATGGCCTAAAGCGATGGCACCACCGCGCAGATTAACTTTTTCCTCCATCGCACTTAGCAACTTCAAGTCCTTTAACACCGGCAAAGCCTGCGCGGCGAAAGCCTCGTTTAACTCAACCCTGTCGATATCCTCGATAGTTAGACCAGCTTTTGCGAGCGCTTTTTGCGTGGATGGCACAGGCCCATATCCCATAATTGAAGGATCCACGCCAGCCAAAGCCATAGAGTTAATACGCGCCATCGGCGTTAAACCAAGCGCCTGTGCGCGTTCTGAGGATAAAACCAGCATGGCAGAGGCGCCATCGGTGATCTGAGAGGAAGTTCCAGCCGTTACAGTACCTCCCTTGGGATTAAAGGCCGGGCGAAGCGTTGCCAATACCTCTGCCGTAGTTTCGGGACGAATAGTCTCATCGTGTTCCACCAAAAACGGAGCGCCGAGCTCGTCGTGCCCAATCATGGGAATGATTTCACGAGCAAATTCACCCTTTTCTCTGGCGGCAGCCGCCAAACGATGGGATCTAGCACCGAAAGCATCCATTTGCTCACGCGTAATACCATGTAACAACGATAAATATTCGGCGGTTAACCCCATAGACCCTGCAGCCTTCGCTATAGACAGCCCTAAAGCTGGATTGGGATCAACGCCCTCCATCATCTCTATATGCCCCATGTGCTCGACACCGCCCACGAGGTAAATATCGCCCTGTCCCGCCATAATATTAACTGCGGCGGTATGCAAAGCCGACATAGAAGAACCGCACAGACGATTAACTGTTTGCCCTGGAACCGAATGCGGCAAGCCAGCGCGCAAGATCACATTGCGAGCGAGGTTAAACCCCTGCTCTCCGCGCTGCATAACACACCCCCAAATTAGATCGTCAATTTCTTCTGCGGCTATAGCGGAATTTCTTGCCAGCAATCCATTAATTACGTTGACACTTAAATCATCCGCACGCACATGGCGAAAGCACCCATTTTTTGAACGACCCATGGGGCTACGAGCAAAATCGACAATTACAACATCTCTTGGATTCAAACTCACAACTATTCTCCTTTGTCTGCAGTGTAGTAGGCATTGTTTTTGGTGAGCTTCGTCCGCATACCATCGGTTAAACTATAAAGCTGCCCCAGTGTTTCAAGTGGTGCCGCCATTTCAGCAAAGGCTTTAATACCTATGTCGTCAATCCATCGAAACACACCCCCCCTAAATGGAGGAAAGCCCAGACCATAAATAAGTGCCATATCGGCTTCTGACGCGCTAGAAACGATCTCCTCCTCAAGACAACGAGCCAGCTCGGTGGCCATCGGCACCATCATTCTAGCGACTATTACTTCATCGCTAAATTCTTTTGAGCCGGCAACATGAGGGGCCAAAAGCTCGTAGCTCTCTTGGGTTATCACTTTCTGCAACTTGCCTTTTTTGTCGTTGGCATAATTATAGAAACCTTGCTTGTTTTTTTGCCCGTAGCGCCCGGCATCGTAGAACACATCCGAAGCGGCTTTAAACGTTTTCCCCATGCGATCAGGAAATCCGTCGGCCATTACTTTCTCAGCGTGCACGCCAGTGTCAATCCCCACCACATCCATTAAATATGCAGGACCCATAGGCCAACCCCAACGCTCCATGACAGAATCAACTTTCTGAAAATCGGCACCGTCTCTCAACAGCATGGCAAACCCGGCAAAATACGGGAACAGGACGCGATTAACCAAAAACCCAGGGCAATCATTGACCACTATCGGCTTTTTACCCAAGGCGCTTGCATACGCAACCGTTCTCGCTATGGCAGTATCTGAAGTCTTTTCACCTCGAATAACTTCCACTAGAGGCATGGCGTGGACCGGATTAAAAAAGTGCATGCCGCAAAAGTTTTCTGGTCGCTGCAAGGCCGAAGCCAGATAGGAAATTGAAATTGTAGAGGTATTGGAACAAAGTACTGTATCGACGTTTATTTTGTTCTCCACCTCAGTTAAAACGGCATGTTTTACCTTCGGATTTTCAACTACCGCCTCGACGACAATATCTATATCACCAAAGTCTTCATAACTCAATGTCGGGGCGATTTTATTGAGCACTTCAGCCATTTTTGACACGCTCATTCTACCGCGATCAACGCGCTTGCTCAGCAATTTTGCCGCTTCTGACAAACCAAGATCGATACCCGCCTGAGCAATATCTTTCATGATGATCGGCGTACCGCGGCAGGCCGACTGATAGGCTATACCTCCTCCCATAATCCCAGCACCCAACACTGCCGCCCGATCAACTTTTTTGTCTGCTTTTTTCGACCAAGTCTTCGCCTTTTTTGCGAGCATTTGATCGCTAACGAACAAGCCTATTAACGACCTGGCAACAGAGGTTTGCGCCAGCCCAACAAAGATACCTGTTTCAACTTTTATCGCTTCATCTCTTGCCAGCTTAGCGCCTTCTTGCATCGACTTAATGGCAGATACTGGCGCTGGGTAGTTGCGTCCCGCTTTCGCCTTTACAAAGGCCTTCGAACTTTCGAATGCCAATAGCGCCTCTATATCATTGTGTCGTAGAGGCGCTTTTTTCTGCGCTTTACGTACGCGGTAATCGAGCTTTCCCGAAACGGCTCTCGCTAATACAGTCAAGGCACTATCACGCAAATTTTCTGGCGCCACCACCCCATCTACCACACCAGCTTTTAGGGCATCTTGCGCTGTATTCTCTGTACCACCGGCTATCCACTCTACTGCAACGTCAAGACCGGCAAGCCGTGACAAGCGTACGGTACCACCCCAACCTGGAATGATTCCCAACTTAATTTCAGGCAAACCGACTTTTGCTTCGCTGCTTGCAATCCGAAAATCACATGCAAGGGTGACTTCGAGTCCGCCACCCAGTGCATAGCCATTAATTACTGCGACGGTTGGAACGTTAAGATCTTCCAAGCGACTGAAAATGGCATTTGAAATCGACAGGGCTTTTTCTACAGCCTCAGGGCCCTTTTCAAACATTGGCACAAATTCTATAACATCTGCACCAACAATAAATACGTTTTTAGCGCTGGTAAGCATAAGTCCTTTTATATTGGCGCTTTGCTCCACAATAGTCAGAGCTTCGCCCAACTCGAGTAATGCCATTTCACTAAACTTATTGACCGACTCACCCTGCAAATCGAACTGAAGTTCAGCCAACCCGTTTTCAAGTGACTTTAGCTGAATCGCTTTACCTTCAAATAGCATGTTGACCCCTTTCTTCCAATGTGAATAGTGTTTCGTTATCTACTATAAAACCCAAACGAACAAGAATAGTTTAAATGAATGAATGAATGAACTATCTATACCCGTATAAAGTGGACCCCTCTGTCGAGACAATATTTTCATAATTTAAGATATATTATTGTTGCTGTTCCTGCGTGCCCTGTGAACGAAAAGCTCAAGAGTGCAATTAAAATACAACTGCATACAAACATAGCGAAAATTAAGAGGGACAGCATTCAAACGCCCGTTTGAATCAGCATTATCCACACTTTTTTTATCTACACAACGTTTACAGGCCCCGATTGCACCAATTTTGGGTATTTACAAAATATTCCATTTCTTTTTGCCACTATTGAACTAAAAAGCTAGTAGCTCTGCGCGAAAATGCACTTTTATGGCTAGACCGCACACAGCCACGAAGGACGTATCGAGCGCCAAGTATACAATTGTCACTTGAAGGAGTATGGGCCACAATTCAGAGTTTATACAGTGGCCGCAGAGAAACTGAAAAGCAAACGACTGTCTACTTATGCTGAGATGGCTCACTAGCATTTCAGGTAGGCCCAGCGAGAGCATTATAGGTAGGCACCGCGAGCAAATGGTCGTATCATTTTTTATGCCAAATAGATTTACCTATCAAACCTTCTCGCTAAAGGAGACACAGACCAAGGTACAATGTATTTCGCTTGTATTTTTAAATACATAGTCGCGATGAAGAGAAAAATTAAAGCCATCCCCAGAAACCAAGGCGTGAACCACCCCGTCTAGATGCAGTTCGACCTTACCTTTAACGACAAGCCCGCCAACAAAATCACCATTAGCCATCCACTGGGAAGAAATAACCGCTCCTGGAGCGTAGGTTTGTTCCGCTAAAAACAAGCCGCGACGACGCGAGCTGGTAATTGGCATAACCCTAAAAACCACATCACCCGCGTCAACTCGAATAAAATCGCTAGCCGCACAAACTGTTGCCGATTCTCGGACAGCGTCAGAAAAAAACTCCTGCAGCGACATTGGAAAGGCACTCAGTATTTTCTCTAGCGAGCCCACGGAAGGGCTAACCTTGCCCTGCTCTATCATTGATAAAGTGCTATTCGTCACATCAGCACGACGCGCCAACTCTCTTTGTGACAGCCCTCTCTGCTTGCGAATTATCTGCAAGCGAGAACCCACGGTATCGCTGAGGCCCTTATTCGGCGGCGCCCCGAGTAGAGCGCACGATTGATCGTTCACCAATACATCAGGCTTAGATATAGTAGCCACATATACACCTTTAATTAAC
>JBLHGN010000036.1:0-19412 GCA_047616325.1 Lentisphaeria bacterium | reverse complement strand
TTCGGGCAGGCCCAAAACGCTGCCTGCCAACACCGTACAAACTGCAGAAAATCGTGTATCCACCGGCCCCAAGACCGACGTAGCCTCGATTTATAGCCAAACAACGGCACCCAAAAAAACCTCAGCCACTCAAGCGCCAACTAAAAGCGTTATTACCGCTGCGCCAAAAAAAACAAAACAGGCAAATAGCCTCGCCGACTATCCCAATCTGGGGTTTATGCGTGACCTTCCCATCACCTTGCAAAAAAAGATACCCACCATGATGTATACAGACCATAATTTTTATGGTGCCCGCCCAAGTGTTACCATTAATAATATTAACAAGTTCAAGGGGCAGAAAATTTCGTTAAACTTAACCCTAGAAGAAATTCTAAAAGACGGCATTATCCTGCGCTATAACGACCAAAAATTTAAAATTGCAGCCTTAAACAGCTGGGTAAATATGTGAATAAAACGGCTGCTGGGCATACCTATAAAACATTTGTCTAGACTCGTGGACAAAAGTTACAGACGCGCCGAAACCTCTATTTCACGCTGAGCCGCTATTTCGCCACTGCCACACGAGGCCTCGCTGCGCACAGCATAAAAACTGAAGGGAAATCCCGCTACGGTATTCATACTACAGCTTATGGTGGCAGAACAAGCCTGCAAGCCCGCTGCGGTATAGTTTAATGTTATGCCTCCAGCCAGTGCTGCACAATTGGCGTCGGACACGAGTCTGTCGGTAACATCAAACATCAGTCGATTCATCCCGTATTGCGCGCCGGTCTCCGCCGCATAAAAAGCCTGTAGCGAAATACCCTCTAGCACCGAAGCGTGACTAGACTGCGAGGCAATTTTATTGATAGCCACGGCTAATAAGCCTATGCCAAATACGATAAAAGCCGCTAAGGGAATCAAAAAACCCTTATTTTTTTTACAAACCCACGTACCACCTACTGACATTGCAGATTGCCTCCGCGGTGTAAGTGATCGTTGTGACCGAGAAAATAACACGTTCGTATAGACCTTATGGCACATTTCGAACAAGCACCTGCTGCTTCAAATTAACCTGATTGCTGCCCTGGGAAAACTGCATATTGATATCGATCGCGGCATTGACATCCTCACTGCCCAGAGAAAGCGTAAACGCAACTGTCGCGCTGCTTACGCCTTCGGCCATTAGATCTATTGCACCGCCCGGATCAAGGTCGTCCAAGGGGCTTGTAAGCAGCCCATAGGCCGAGTATCGCACGACATTTAAGCCAACAACGCAAAAGCGCAGGGGGTTATCGGTAATGAAAACCCGCTTGGTGATTGAATTGCGATCAAAACGATGACTTGAAGCCAGAGGAGCAGCCGAATAATGTGGCCCAGCCCCCAAAGCGCCAATAGCAACGCGGCTGCCGGGGCTACCCGTTGTAAATATTTCATTCTCAGCAAGCGCACCGATAACAACATGCTGGGCCGAGCCCACCCCAAGGGAAAACGGTGCCGTTGCAATATTTGATGTTAGTGGTGCCAAATTTTCCGTATCTGACACATCTGTCAAGTAGCTCGCCCCTGCAACAATGGGTAGAAATTCAACACAGTTTCCAGAAGCGCTCACCCGCACACTGTTTGGCAAAGCGATACGCAGCTGGCGCGTCATCTGCTCAATCACCAAACGCCCCTTGTTAATCAACTTGCTGCGCTCCTGCACACTGGCATAGCTGTCTATGGTGGTCACCACAAAACGGCTGCCTATGGCCGCAACAACACCTAAAATTACCATCACGGTAATCAGTTCAATCAGGGTAAAGCCCTTAGTAGTCAAGCCCCGGCTAGCTATACCCTGTGTTTTTGAACCTCGATTAAGTATCTGCATTTAAAAGTTCGTTTTGTATGCGGTTAGAGCCACGCTATCGGGAGTCGCGCGGCGTCCACGGGGCATGGAGACAACAACGCTAATGCGACGCGCCTGCGCCGAGGGAATGCCCAGCTCCACACCAGCCTCGCTAACGCCAACGATCAGATCGTAATCACCACCGTAGTTTTGCGTAAAATTATCGTAGTCACCAACGTCGTCAAAATCGGGGTCGGCCGCTATACCCAAACATGCGACCCCCTCCAGAGAATCACATGCCGGCACGCCTCCGGTAGGGGTATTTTCATCAAATTTGCGAGACAGTATTTCGTCGAGCTGCGCTTGCCCCAGCTCAAGGGCACGTGTGCGCACCACCGGGTCGACACTAGTCAGCACCGCTTGAGAGTACACGCTTAACAAGGCCACGAGCGCAACACTCACCACCACCAAAAAAACGGTGGTTTCTACTAGGGTCACCCCCTGTCCGACACGGTGTTTGATAGTCACTGAATGCCCTACGGTTTTTAGTGAAACAAGCGTTAAAAGACGTTTTTATAAAGTATAATATAGCAAGTTTGGCAGTGACTTGATTGGCTTGCTAGCGTATATAGCCAGTGGCACTCACCAGGATTTCTTTGCTGACGTCACTCTGACTTAGGCTGAGGCTTGTTGCTGCGGTACGTCCCAGTCGATCAAAGTTAAATATTGCTGGGGTCAAGGCTTGATTGACCAAGAGAGAAAAGGGATAGCGTGTACCCGCCAGCTGAAGGCTGGCTTCGTCGCCAAAATCACCGTCTCCATCGCTGTCCTGGCGAATATCTATTTGGTTGGGAGCGATAATAGTCAGACGGACAGGAGCTGCCTGCGCCATGGCGAGTTGTTGCGCGGAAAAAAAAGCCGCGACCACTTGGTCACGGCTTGATTGAAGTTGAAGGCTGCTTGAAGGCATTATGCGACTGGTAGAAGTGGCGGCTAAAGCGCCGACTATTACAAGTACCGCGACTAACTCTAGCAAGGTAAAGCCAGCTTGAGTTAAACGTTTATCAGAACCAATTCCAATGGAACCAATTATCCGCACGCCGCTTACTTAAGGATTCGAACCAATTAGTGCAAAGGTGGCCGTATCCACCCCGTTCGGAGCAGTAATTGTGCAAATTTCAGTGCCTTTATCTGCTATAACAGCAGCACCGGCTAAAGTATATTCTGGATCTGGCGCAGGGCCAGTTGGCAGAGGGCTTTGCAGGAGCGAGTTGACATTAGCCATCGTACAGGCAGTAATTGTTTCGAAGCTATCACCACTCAAACCCGCTTCTACGGCAATATCCACCGCATGATTTAGCGCACTAGCGCTTTCAATCGCACCGGCGATGTTATTTAGAGCTGCGGTTTGCGCCTCGTCCGATAAATCGATAAATTTTGGCACGGCAGTAGCTGCAAGAATACCCAAAATAACCAATACAGCAATCAGCTCAATTAGCGTAAAACCGGATTGTTGTTTAACCATAAAATTCTCCAAAAAATAAAACTTATCGTAGATGGTTCATAAACGTCAATAGCGTTGTATGAGACCTGGAACGAACTTCTCCATAGAACCAATGCCTTTCACAGCCATTTCGAATAACTATTCAACTTACCTGCTCTGAGCACTTACTCCGAATACCACGTAAAAATAACAAGTCAGATTTACTTGGGGTGAACGACCGTTACCGCGCCACTAATAACATCATAGTCAAAGAAATTGGATCCTTCCTGTTTTCTTGCAAATTTATAACGACAAATGGTGTTATTTCTTAAGGATATTATGTAGTTGCTCTGGTTTAAGTCCTTGCCCCCAGCAATCGAACTGCTTGGCGCATTGCTAAAAAAAGCATTCCACAACTGCCGACAACCTTCTACGGTTTGATTTTTTGACAGGGGCGACAAATTTGGGTCGGTATTAGCGGGCCAATCATGCTCATTTAAAAAGACAAGCTGGTTTTGCAAAGGAATAGTTCCAGCATAAGTAGCCGTTTTGGCAACCGCGTGTAGATTAGACGCCATTCGTGAAAATACGCCGGAATGAAACTCGACCATAGACGATTTGGATCGTTCTATTGGCTCCTGATAAAAGTGTACCGCTATAAAAATCAACAAGCCAACAACAGTGAGTACAAGCAAAAACTCTAGCAGGCGGGGCCGCCCTTGTTGCGACTCTTTAAGATAGTTATTATTTTCCATTAGATTGTCTCTCTTGCTAACAAAACGCCAAAAGCTTTGTTACCCATCAAACAAAATAAATATCGACTCCAGCATGCATGGGCTTCAGCACAATAGTTCACTTCTGAATATCGTACATACTCCACATGGGCAAGAATATACCCAGTGCGAGTATGGTTACAAATATCGCCATTACGATAATTAAAATTGGTTCTATTCGATCGGTGAGTGTTTTTAAATCGTAGTCCACTTCGCGCTCGTAAAACTCAGCAACCTCCGACAACAGCTCATCTACTTGGCCACTTTCCTCGCCTACCGCTATCATTTGCAATACCAGTGGAGTAAACATTTTCGCCTGCAAATGCGTACGCAATAGAGAGTCTCCGTGCTCAATACCTTCTCTAATTCTCAATATTTTGTTACCCAAATAGGGGTTATCGATTGCCGCCGCACACAAATTTAATGCGCGGGTTATTGGCACACCCGCACGCAGCATCAAACTAAAACTACGCGAATACCGCGCCATCGAAGCCCGATCAATAAGCCCCCCGACTATAGGGAGCTTAAGTTTATATCGCCCCCATTTTTCAGCACCGTCTTTGGTACTTAAATAATGTATAGTTAGCGCCACTAGCGCCACTAGGCCAACAAACAAATAGATTCCGTAGTTTACAAAAACATAAGACATACCGATAAGAATTTTAGTTACTATTGGTAGCTCGGCGCCAAAATTGGCGAACATATCGGCGAAAGCGGGAACCACCCATATATTAATTGCAGTTATCGCACCGGCAAGTGCCATCATTACAAAAGACGGGTAGCGCATAGCCGACTTTATTCGCTTTTTTGTCTCTTCGTCACGCTCAACATAAAAACCAATCTGTAAAAATATTTGATCCAACTTACCGCTGGTTTCGCCAACATTTATCATGCTAACAAATAATTCATTAAATACTTTAGGGTGAGCCCGCATAGACAACGACAAGGCACTTCCCGCTTCCAGACGCTCGGCAACATCGTTTAATACATCGCGAAATGTTTCGTGACGAATACTAGCGGCCAAACCTCGCAAACCTCGCGTTAAGGGGATGCCTGCTTTGGTAATGGTGTACATCTGCCGACAAAACATAATCAAGTCTACCGGCAATACTTTGTTAGTTCCGAGTAAATCTTCCAGGTCTTTGATGTAGCTTGCGCTGGCACTAACCTCTTGAATTTTTACCGGGGTCAAACCTCGGCCCAGTAACTGACTCGCCACAGCATCCACCGAGGCCGCCTGCAGCATACCGTCGACGGCTTGGCCCTGCCCTGTTCGCCCTTGAAATTTATACTGAGGCATAACTCATGCGCCCCTAATTGGCAAGTTCGGAAAGACTTTCGTCTTCCACTTGAGCAGATACGCGCAACACTTCATCTATAGTGGTAACTCCCTGCATAGCAAAATCGAGCGCACCGGCACTTAACGGGCGGTAATGGGGGTGCGCATGAGCTGCATCGTTAAATCTTCGCACACTGTTGTCGCGCAGCGCATCGGCCATTGGTCCATTTATTTCCAATAATTCAAATACCCCTATTCGTCCGCGATAACCGCTATTAAAACAATGGGGGCAACCAGCGCCGCGCTTGAAGTTTATTTTTCCTACATAATCCGTTTTTATACTTTTAAATAAACGCTCTTCAGATTCGTTTAAGGTGTAGTCCTCCGCACAGCTAGCACAAATTCTTCGGACAAGTCGCTGGGCTATAATCGCTCGCAAACTGGATGCAACCAAGTAGGGATCCACCCCCATATCTATCAGGCGCAAAGCCGACGTTACGGCATCGTTTGTGTGTAGCGTTGACAACACCATGTGCCCTGTCATGGCCGCTCGCAAGGCTATTTCAGCCGATTCGGCATCACGAATTTCACCCACCAACAACACGTCGGGATCCTGCCGTAAAGCGGCGCGCAGAACCACCGCAAAGTCAAGCCCAATTTTATCATGAGTTTGCACTTGACTGATGCGAGGCAAACGGTACTCGACCGGATCTTCTACGGTAATTATTTTACGTTCTGGTGTATTTAATTCAGACAGAGCTCCATATAAAGTGGTTGTTTTACCGCTACCCGTGGGGCCAGTTACCAACACCAATCCGTGAGGCCTACTGATAACGTGGCGAAAGCGCTTCATATAATTTTCCGGCATTCCCACTTCTTCGAGGCTGCGAATACCCTCGGTTTGATCGAGTATTCGCATAACGACAGACTCGCCATATTGCACTGGCATGGTGGATAAACGCACGTCGATATTATGGTTGGACAAACGCAAATTAAAGCGGCCGTCTTGCGGCATTCTTTTTTCAGAAATATCCAAATTGGACATCAACTTCAAGCGTACTACCAAGGCACTTGCAATACGCTTTTCGTTCATCACTTGCTCTACCAACACACCATCAATACGCTGTCGGATACGCAGAACCGTTTCATCGGGTTCGATATGCACATCGGAAGCCCGCGTACTCATCGCCTCTTCAAATATTTTTTGTAGCAGTTTAACAACAGGAGCATCGCTGTCGGTGGCGTCGGTAACAATGTCGGAAAAATCTACCGAATCACCCTTTAACTCTTCGTCCAACTGCTCCGCAAGGTTAGCGATTTCGTCTGCGCGGCTGTAGGCGATATCGAGAATATCTAGCAGCTCGGATTCCCGCACTACCGCCGTTTTAATGGGCTTTGCAATTACATTTTGCAAGTCGTCAAGACAAAAAATATCGGTAGGATCCGACATACCCAACAATACGGATTCTGCATCCTCACGCAACATCATAACCCGGTAGCGCCGCGCTAAAGTTTCTGGCAAACTCTGCACAAGCTCTGGATTAAAACGAAAATATTTTAACTCAACGAAGGGAATACTCAATTGCTCTGAAAGCAGGGATAAAAGAGCATTTTCTTCGAGATAGCCCATTTCTATTAATTGACGACCGAGCTTTCTACCCGTATTTCGTTGTTCTGCCAGGGCTTTTTCCAGCTGGTCTTGACTAATTAACTGTTGCGCAACCAACAAATCGCCAATGCGTATACGCTTGTGAGGGGAAGAATTCTCAGTACCTACCATTGACTTACCTCCGCCACGTCAATTGGTGCGAGCGCGGCTATGCGCTGTTCCATAAATTTTTTAATGTTTGAATCTTGGCGTCCGTCACGTAATAAAGTTCGATAGGACAGAATCGCATTTTGTATTTCGCCAAGCGCATCCGAAGTGATGGCATAGCCGAGCAAATAGGTTGCGTCGTTGGTGTACCGCGTTAATAGCTGGCGATAGAGGTCGCGAGATTTTATGTATTGCTGATCGCTTTGGTATAGCGCAGCCAAAAACCCTATTTGAGATCGATATAATTCATCTGCCGCCGTATTACTTTCAAGAATACGAATAGCGGCGGCGGTGCTGCCTGTAGCACTAGCCAAGCGCGCATTTAGATAAGGTAAAGCAGTGTGTTTAGGTGGCAAAGCGGCAAGTATTGCCTCAACCTCGCTAAAGTTCATCAGATTAATATGTGAGTCAACTAGGTACACTGTACTATTAATTGCAAAGGGCGAGCGTGAAACAAACTCTTTCAATTCTTGCAGCCCTGTAGTTTGCTGACCTTGCCCACTTAGAAATTGGGCCCGTTCTAGCGCCATAAAATCCTTCGATGCATCTGATGTTACAATACTAATATGACCAGGTTCTTGGAGGTTAGCAGGAACAATTTCAGCCAATTCAGAGGTACTATTTGGCGTCGACTTTTTATTGATTTGATTGTCAGGGTCCCATTTCTTATGTTTTTTTTCTGCGAACCTACTAACATCGAAAAATTCATTTTTGTACATCGCAACTTTTTCTTCTGAAATATTCAGCACACGCAAACGTTCAAGCAAACTAGAGGCGAGAACAACTTTCTTCGCCTTAAGTGCATAATCTAACTGCTTCAGATAAAGTCGCTTCACCTCGGCAACACCTGCTAGCGCTCGTGAATTTTCTGGCTGAAGCTCAAGTACTTGGGAGAAATAAAACAACGCATTTTCTCCTGTAGGTATGGTTAAGCGATTATGCTTTAAGGCCGATTCTGCTTTTTTTAACACATCAACTACAGTTTTATATTCTGGCGATATTGGCGTTATCCCTTGATGGCTACTGAACGTGTTATCTAAATTAACCGCATTAGCATTTACCACAAGCTGGGCATCAGATATCTCGTCATTGACTGCTATCCTACCAACCGAAACTTGCTCCGCACTACCGGCAACACGATTATCATCGGTCAATTCAATAGCCGAGGGCGAAGTGATCGTGCCTAACAACTGACCGGCTTCCAAATCATCAGTAGCCACTTGCGGGGCATCAGAAAACAAAACCGTACCGTAGTGATACATACCCATACCACTGAAGAGTAAAATAGAAGCAAAACTTATGTTTAGCACAGCCGTTAGACGCGATGATCTTATTACTGAGCTGTGTTCAAGCGCAAAACCTTCAACAGATATAGAATTATTTGACCCCGTTCGGGCGTCTAGGTCTTGTAGTGCGTCGTTTATCAAGCTCATATAGCAACACCTAGAATAAAAATATCATGAGCTTGAAAGAGTGACTGTAAAGCCGGAAGGGCCAGCAAATATGCAGCGGTTATCGACCACGGCACTTTGCAATGCAGCGCACACATCTTGCCCAGCCAACGGCTCTCTTGGGTATCCGCGATGGCCTTGGCCACATGCCATGCTGAAATCGTTTTGTCACCGCGCCCATAGGCGCAGATAAGCGCCTTGTGAGCGAGAATATTGATTAGTCGGGGAATTCCACCAGAGCCGCAGTACATCAGGGTAAGGGCTGACCAACTGAATAGTTTTTTATTCTCCAACCCCGCTAAAGACATTCGGTGAAGTATATATTCTTTAACACCTTCACGACTGAATGGGTGCAAATATTCAGAAAATATAATTCGTTGTTTCAACTGGCGAAGATCTGAACGTGACAACAAGTTATCTAGTTCTGGCTGCCCCAAAATTACCACTTGCAATAACTTTCGCTTTTCGGTTTCTAGATTGGTCAATAAACGCAAACATTCTATAGTCTCTCGCGGCATAGCTTGTGCCTCGTCCACCACCAGCACCACCTGTTTACCATTTCTAGCCAACTGCATAAGTTTGCGGTAGATCGACGACATCAATATATGCGCGGGCATATTTTCACCGCATTGCGCACCAATTTCCATGGCAACAAAGGACTTTAACTCATCAGGAGAAAGATAGGGATTGGGAATGTAGGCCGTAACAAAATCACCATTCAAACGCGAGAGCAAAATTCGACTCAGCAGTGTTTTACCGGTTCCCACCTCACCGACAATTTTTATAAAACCCTCGCAATGTTTTAAAGCCACCAACATTGTATTTAGCGCTTCTCGATGACTTTGTTGATTGAGAAAAAAAAGTGTGTCTGGTGTTAATGAAAAAGGATGTTCAGAAAACCCAAAAAAATCATTATACATGCCAACCTCTTAGCGAGTGCGATACTCGTCGGATAGCGTATGAATGCGGCCAGCACCGCGTGATATTTCCTCTTCCCAGGTGCCCTCCTCTACCACTATGGGCTGCATTAGAATTACCAACTCTGTTTTTACTACAGTTTTTTGTTTTGTTTTGAAAAAAATATTTAATAGAGGAATGTCTCCAATAAATGGACGCTTGCCATCGAGTTCAGAAGTGGATTCCTGCATTAAACCGCCTAACACGACAACCTGACCACTTCTGGCTTTAACAATACTATCGGACTCACGTACATCGCGCAGCGCAAGCGGCAGGGAAAAACTATTTCCAGCCACATCGATTTTTTTAATTTGATCTTGCACATTACTCACCAAAGGGTGTACATGAAGAATGACTTCACCGTCGGCCGATATTTGCGGTGTCACGTCAAGTGATATGCCACTAAAAAATGAATCCAACTCAACTTCGGGCGTATTGACGATCGAGGAAGCGCTTGAGGTAGTAGAGTTAGAAATACCTGTCACAAAAAACTCATCTGAGCCAACTCGAATGACCGCCTTTTGATTATTAACTGTGGAAATTCTTGGGCTCGACAATACCTGCACACTGCCCTGCTGCTCCAGCAGAGACAATAAATTAGAAATATCGGCAACATTTAATACCGAAGACACCAACGATTCAGCATTGCCTTTACCGCCAAAAACAATATCTGAAAGTGAGCCGTTCAGGGTGTTGGTCTCACTTAATGCCAACTGCCCAGTAATTGCACCCCAATTTACACCGGTCTGATAACCATCATTAAGGCGCACTTCTAAGATTTTGGTTTCTAATACCACCTGGCGCTTAACACTAAGTTCTGAGCGTTCTAAAAAGTCACGCACGGCACTTAATTCTCGCGGCAGGGCTTTTACCACTGCCAGTCCAGACTGTGAATTGGTCATTACCATACGGCCTTCTCCATCGCCGCCGACTATGGCCAAAAGCGCTTCATTCAAACCCGTCCAAAAATCAGTTTTACTCAGAGTTTGCACGCGAGTTCCAGGGCTGATCTGTTCGCCACCCCCTGAATGCTCACCATTGCCGAGATACCCTAGCAGGCTGGCACTGTCACTTGAATTTTGCGAAGAACCGGAGTTTCCTGAATTACTGTTACCTCCGCTACTACCGGAGCTGCTTGATGTGATTTTTCCGATCAACACACTAGTGTCCGTAACACCAACTCGCTGCACATCGAGATAATTTATGGCAAATATCTCCGTTCGAATTTTACGAGGGTAAATACTGTAAATGCCACGTTTATATTGATATTCATACCCGTACACTTCACGTGTCACGTTTAACACTTCATCCACCGTAACATTTTTCAGTTCTAGTGAAATGGAACCAGAAACTTCTGGGTGAGCAACCACATTCACACCAGAATCGGCCACTAAACTAAGAAAAAAGGTTCTCGCTGGCACTTGGTTGACGGATATATTAAAGCGCTTTTCTCTAACTCTACTTGCTTTTCTTTTTGCATCTTCAGCTAAATTATTTTTCCCCTGGTCTCCCAGCAGTCCTCCCTGCAAACCTCCTTGGCCCCCACCCTGCAATAAGGCATTACTTATAACGTACGGCACATGTAACTTCGACCTTTCATTTTGTTGTTCGACCACTGAATCTATTGTTTTTTCTATCGATGTTTGTTTTTGTGAAACCTCAGCACAAGCACTCAACAGAAGCCCCAGCGCAGCAATAGCACTTATACTCTTCAGCAGATAACCCAGGGTTTTTAGTATTTTTCTTTTTTCTTTCATTATTTATGGCTTCTCAAAAATACTGGATCGTAGAGTTAATGTCTGTGCAACACCGTCGATGCTGGACGACACCCGATCGGAGGAAATTTTTATAACACGGTGTTCACCAAAACGATCACCCTCGCGCAATAGTGTGCCGTTTATAATGGCTTCCTTTCTACCATTGCCAAAAAATATTGCTTGCAATTTAGGTGCTTCTCGCTTCGAGTACTTGGAAGAATAGGAGAACGGCTGAGTGGGATCTCTTAACGGAACCACTTTTGACTCGACCGGCGAAGCTAAGCGCTCGTTAATAATGCTTCTACTTGAACTACTAGAATTTGAACTGTTTTTATTTGAATTGCTCTTGTTTAAGTTGCCTTGATTAGATTTATCGCTATGTTGCGCAACGGATGGCTGGGCAAAGGTCTGCTGAGCCGACACACAGACTAGCACTATACCGAATATTTTTAGTAAATATTTATCCACCGATCAAACCCTTTTCAGTAGACAGCGTATATACCTCTATCACTGCCTGTGCTTTTGGGTATTGCTCGACGCGGTAGTCTATTGATTCCCAGTAGAATTTCCACGGTAGTTTTTGCAGTGCCTGTAGATAACTCGCTATAGCAAAGTAATTTCCTTCTAGCTGCACATCGACGGCATGTTTATATATGCCAAGAAGTTCGGCCGCGCTTTCTCCACCCTCTTGGGACGCCGCTTGATCAATTAATTGTAGTTTTAGTGGGGTTTTGGTTGTCATTCCAATAAGTTTCAAACTACCCATGGAATTGAGTACGTCGTGAAGGGCTTGGGGCAGTTTTTCCGACGGTATTAGTCCGGTCGATATATGTTCCAAATTTTCATCGAGATTATTAAGCTGTAACTGTAAGAGATGAACTGTTTGTTTTTTAGTTGCATTAGGATCATTTAGCACGGCCTTAGCCAATACTTTTTCTTCCACGGTCAAGGTTGTAACGTCGCGATTAGCAATGGTTAGCCGACTCTGCAATTGGACTTTGCGCTTGTCCATGGAGTCTAAAAATAGAAAATAAAAAATACAGTAAAGTGCGGCCAGCACACTAAATGCGAGAATAATACGCTCTCGGGGGGCTTTGCCATTAAACACATCTGAATATTTGAGCCAGAGCGCGTTCATTTACCCCCCTTTTTAGATGCTAACTGATAGACCGAATCAAAGCCAATAGAAAATTTATGACGTGAATTATTCACACCCTCTGCCATACTCAACAAACCAAACTGCACACCGACAAAACTGGGTTCACGCAGCAGATACTGAACGTATTTTGGTACGTCGCCGGGAGTTCGGGTTTCCCCTTCAATTTCGACATAACTTCCGCCGCGAGAAATACGAAAGCGCGCTAACGACACACTTGCCAGAGACTGACGGGCCAGTGCATTCATAGATTCTGAAAAGCCAGCTTCATTACCGAGGTTTTGCCCCTGAATTATTTGACTGACCTGTTCACGCGCTTTAATCGTACGCTGGAGCTTTTCTATGTTGGCGTCGATATCTTTTGAATTCTTGGGACTAACTTCTGCGCGAATGAAATCAATACGATTTTGAGTGGCTAATTTTTGCGCTTCCAAAAATGCCACCTGTTTTTCATAGTTAACCAAATTACGATTTTGCAGATAGACCGAGGCACTAATAATGAGCACAAATCCCAACACAACAGCAACCAAGGTGTTGGCCGTAATCCATTCTTTTTTAGGCCGCAATTCTGGTCGGTAGAGATTTACCCGCTGCATAGTCATTGGAGTAAGGCCTCCCTATATGCCCCACCCAAAGCCCCCAAGCATAATTGCACCATACCGTCGTCTACATCCTCCGCCAGTCCAAGTTCAAGGCTTAACTCAAGAAACTGGGTAGGCACATTTAAGCTGCGGGTAATATTTTGGGTAATTTTATCTGCACTTATATTTTCGCCGCACAAAAACAACTGCGCCGGCGGCGCCATGCCCATTTGACGTTCGTAGTAGTCCAGTGAGCGCTGAATCTCCAAGGCCAGCATGTCACCAGGCAAATCATCCAGTAAGCCGCCGCCATACGTCAGCTTGAATTGCCGGGAAAGATACAAGTTTCCCTTTTTGTAGAGCGCGAGCGTACCGCCACCCTCTGCTATTCTCGCAATTGCTACACCACGACTATCGTCCTGTCCCCCACTCTTAACCAAGGCCAGATTGCGCAGTGCCATTTCGCCAATGTCTATCGAGGCCAAAGTAAGTCCAGCGGCTTTAACCATGGCTATCAAAGATTTGATTCGACCGATTTCAGCCACCACCACATAGAGCATTTTTTTGGTAGAGCGATTTCCATCGGCAGGCAGGGAAAACACATCAATGACAGCGCTGGCAACCGGAATTGAAACGAGATCTTTAATGCGCCAACGAATGGCTTCGCGGACATCTTCTTCCGGCACATCGGGAGGTTCCACCAGCAACAACTGATAGTCCTGTGCACCAAGCACCACATGGCATAAACGCTTTGCTAGTTTGTTTTTTTCAATAAACTCGGTGAGGGCTTTGGTTTGATCGCCATCAGCGGCGTCGTCTCGAATCATTGATATAGCATTAATTTGACTGCTATCACCATGGCAGCCACGCGCCACTATAGCCAAGCCATCGGCCATCATTTCAATGCCCACAACCCCCTTCTTTGCGCTCAATCGATCTAACCAATCCAATTGCAGTTCTCTCTACATTTTGAGTTGATAATGTAACCAAATAATGACATTGGTCCCGCCAGCCATAGAGAAGCAACATAACTGTTGTTTATAATCAACTGGTGTGCAATAACCATTAGTATAGACGGCAAAAACAATATCGCCGCTTTTGAGAGATTTTTTATATGTTTAACATAGTGCTTTTTGAACCCGAAATTCCACCAAACACCGGCAATATCATTCGTCTCTGCGCCAACACGGGCAATACATTGCACCTTATTGAACCCCTGGGATTCGAACTGGATGACAAGCGCCTGCGACGAGCAGGCCTCGACTATGGCGAATGGCAAAATATTAAGTCTTATGCAAACTGGGAGGCTTTTTTAGCTTCACAAAAACCAGCGCAGCTATGGGCGATATCGACCAAGGGGTGCCTATTTCACAGTGAGGCGGTCTACGGCAAAGGCGATTTTTTCGTTTTTGGCCCCGAAACACGGGGCTTGCCGGATGAGATATTAGAACTTATAGGCAGCGATAACATCATTCGCATACCCATGATAGAAGGCAGCCGCAGCATGAATTTATCAAATGCGACTTCCGTGATTGTCTACGAAGCGTGGCGACAACAAGCTTACGAGACGTCGATGTAAGCCATTTTTATATTAAAAACCAGAGGCTTGCAAGGAGCTGACGGTAGCGGCTAATATTAGTCGCTGATTGCATCGCAGCCTTGTGAAGCAATCAGCGGAAAGGTTCGAGCTAAGATCACTATTTTTTTAGCGCCGATTTGGCTGCGGCCAATAGCAGCTCTGTATCTACGCGAACTTTGTAGTCTGGGCTGGCAAATACAAATTTAACCGTTCCTTTTTTATCCAGCACTATTGCCGCTGGCACGGGAAGAATGTGGTGCTGCTCGCCAGAAGCCGCCTCCAGGTTAATTTCGTAACCTAGCAGCTTTTGGTACAAAGCATCGTCGACGCGATAGGCCAGGCCTAAGGCTTTAGCGGCCGTGGCCTTGCTGTCCGATAGCAGGCGATAATCGAGCTTATTTTTATCGACACTTTTTTTAAGGTTGGCGGGCAGGTCTGGGCTGACGGCGATAATGGCGTACCCCAATTGTTTAAGCTCAGCCTCGATGGTTTTCAGCTCACCCAAATGAACATTGCAATAGGGACACCAGCTGCCGCGGTAAAAGATCAGAATACTGGGCTGGCCCGCAACACTTTCGCCAAGATTCACATCTTTTCCGTCTAAGCCTTGAAGCAACAATGGCGGCAGTGTTTCGCCTACTTTAATGGGGCACACGGCACTGGCGGTATCTGGAAGCTGGACCGACGCTTCAGCAAAAAGCCACGAAGATGAGAGTGTTAAAACCAAAGCCAAAAAAAATTTCGACCCGGGTTTTAAGGACTTGATACGGAAGTTGAGCGACGAAAAGCTTATTGGATGGCGTGTTTTCTTTCTTTCTAGCATGGAATTTCCTTTTTTAAGGATAAGTTGAATAACAGTATAAGCGCCCACCATGTAACAGCCAAAGTACCGACGCTGCCGCAAGTACAGCTAAATACTCTTTAAATACAAAATGTTAGGGCCACCTTAGGCTACGATTTAACCCTCCGCCACAGATAGGAGGGCGCTTTCCAAAAGCTATTATCGAAGACAAATACCGGGTTTTCAAAGAAAAAACCTTTTTTGTTGAGTGACTTTAAGGTGGGACATCCATGTTTGTTTGTATTTCTGGTAGAATTCTCGCCTTTATGCATTAGGAACACAATACAGCATGTTAGATAGCAGCGTCCTCTCCCAGTTAAGCCAACTTAAAAAAGAAATAGTCGAATCCAAAGAATATGGTACTGGAACGGTGGTGGGCAGCAATGGCCGCTTCGGGTTTGTAAAACTAAGTGACGGTCGAGATGCATTTTTGTCTCCAGACAAGATGCAAAGGGTTATTCCTGGAGATACAGTTAAGGTCGTTCTAAGCACCAATAAAAAGAACAAACTGGAAGCCGAACTGGAAGAATTGACTTCGACCGTATTGGGTCGTTTTATTGGCCAATACCGCATAAAAGGCAAAGCCCATTTTGTCGAACCGAATGGCGCGCAATCCAGCCGTTGGGTGTTTTTACCACCTAAGAATCGCGGTAAATGCAAAGAAGGTGACTTTGTTGTTGCCAAGATGATACGCCACCCCTTCGGCGATGGCCAAGCGGCAGCAAAAATTATCGAGCGCATAGGCCAGCCCCACGAAAACAAAATCGAAGTGAAATACGTAAAAGCTAAATTCAACTTAAACCGCGCAGAAAGCGAACCCCTGCAGCAGCAAGCCGCTGAAATTGAAACGTTATTTAACTCCGATACCGAAGACGCTCCCTTAAACGATTCGTTTTTAAGTGGAAGAACCGACCTCACCCACCTGTCATTTGTCACGATAGACTCAGCCACCACCAAGGACATGGACGACGCCCTCGCTATTGAATTTATTGGAGAAGGTGACTCGACTACTACCCGCCTACACGTTGCCATAGCCGACCCAGGTAGCTTTATTAAACAAGATTCCACACTGGCTAATAGTAGCCAAGTTCGCGCGCAAACCGTGTATTTGCTTGGGGGCTACTCGCCCATGTTACCCGTGTCTTTGGCCCACTTCAGTTTCTCTTTGGAAGCCAACAAAAAGCGCCCGGCACTGGTGTGCCATATCGACTTCGACGTCGAAGGCCAAGTGCTCTCGTCCGAGTTTGAATTTGCTGTAATTGAATCTAAACACAAACTCACCTATGAAGATGTGAGCAGTTTTCTTGATGCCGAGGCAGACTCGATTCCCGAAGAGATCAAGGCGCAGCTTAAATCTTTACATCTTTGGGCGACAACTCGTCGAGAGTATCGCAAACAGAACTGCATAACTTCTGACGATCAAACCGATTATGAATATCAACTGGACGAAATGGGTAAAATTGTGGGCGTGCAACCCCGGCCTCGCAACGTAGCTCACAGACTGGTAGAAGAGGCCATGCTGGTTACCAATGTTAGTGCGGCAACACTGCTAGCAAAACATCAGACGGGCTTGTGTATAGCACACGGCGGCTTTCGCAAAGATCGTCTCGGCGAAGTTAAAGCACTGCTGAAAGAAGAAAATATTAGCCTTGAACAGGACATCAACGAGCTTGATGGCCACATCGCCTTATTTACGCACTTACAAGGCGATGAGCAACGCCAAAAGCTGATTGCACCACTTAGAAGAATGATGCAATCGGGTGAGCTATCGCTAAGTCCCTCGCCGCATTTGGGCATGGGTTCGCAGGGTTATGCCACGATAACCTCACCCATTCGTCGTTTTGCCGATTTGTACAATCATTGGGCCATACAACACGCGCTGCTAGGGTCGTCATTTAAGCCTCTTAATGAAACCGCACTGACTACTCTAAAGGAAGAAATTCAGGTAGGCCGCCAGGCCGACAGAGAGCTTACCCAATGGCTTATTATCCAATACACGGCCGGGCTGGTTGGCTCTGCCGCCACTGGCAAAATTCGCATCGTCACACAACAAGGATTTGGGGTAAGACTGGAGGATAGCGGGATAGACGGTTTTGTATTGTTTCCAAAAAACACACCCAAAAAATACGACGCAAAAAGAATGACCTTAACCATTGACGATGTGGTTTATTTTATCGGAAAAAAGGTAGACATCACCATTCAAAGCGTTGATTTAGACAAGCGCCGCATTGCTTTTGAATTGGCCTCCGACAAAGTTTAAATGTTGTAGCTGCGCCTAGTTAAAGCCAACAAAAGCTCAACAAGCATCAGTTCCAGCAGGCGTCTGCGCCGCTGGTTCCGGTGGCTCCGAGCAATTCGGTATCGGTGATACTGAGGGTGGAGCATAAAGTATCGGCGGTTTGCCCATTCTGTGGCACTGCCTGCAGGGTAAACGAAGTGGAAGTGGGTGCGGCCAATTCAATCAAATAGATACCACCAGTCGATGCCGCACTTTCTTGGCCCTGTTTGCTTAGATAAAAACCGTTTGCCAGGTATCAGAGATCTGTTAGATCTCTGGCATAGGCCTTGATGTCGATAAAATACTACTCCTGGCGGCTTAACACTTCAAACAACTTTGTCTTGCCTGTCTGTCGCGCAGACTCTCTAATGCTGTCTTGGTAGGAAGGATAACCAATGGCGGCAAGAATCCCAATCATGGCAACTACCACTATAATTTCGATTAGATTAAAGCCGCGCATGCTTGGTTTCATTATTGTTTTACCTTTTAACATAAACATACCCACGGGGAATATCTTTACCAGTAGCCTTACCAATTACCTGCAATATCTAATTAGTGCCAGCACGAAAACCCCTGTTTTTCTTCAGTAATGGCATGGCGGTTAAAATATAACCACAACCCACTGGGCCAAATGGGCCTATCTGTGCTTTTTTGCTTCAGGTACTTTAATCTTGAAAACAATTCATTGATCACTATATGATCAATAATATTTTTGGCTCAAGGCTCCCTCCTGAAGCCCTTCTTCTTCAACTGCGATCGTAATGCAAGAACCAATTTAAGTGACGCTAAGCGGCTTGGAGGTATGGTTCGCCTCGCTGCTTTCGTAATATTTCTGCGCGCTCTTTTTCCGCAGTATGAAGCCAATTCGCTGTAAGTTGCGGGCTAAAACACCTAATGCAACATAACGCTTAAATCCGTCAATCCCATGATCAGGGCAACGGTCAAGGCCGTGCTGCTCCAGTGCATTTACAGCCGAATGCTGACGCCGTACTTTTTTGTATTCTGGTGCGTGTACTTTTAATTTTTCTTCCGCAGACATTTTCCCTTTTTTAGAAAGTACAAGCTGATCCAAGTGTGTGCTTAATTCCACCTGGATGGAGGGACTATGAAACCTTTATCAAAACTACAGGAGTTGAGCGATGGGAAATGCACTTGCGTTTGTGTCACCATCGACACGGCGACATCAACATCTTGAGCTTTTTCCATGACGTCGTGATGTAAAATAAACTGATATTGATCTTACATAATGCAGACTTTAACACCAAGCTCAACTACCCCCCCCCCCCGCTTTACCCTTACTAATCCATTCGGTACGCGGTTGAAAAATAGAGTAAATTTTTTTCCTTGGTGGGAATAGTTTCATCCTCTAAAACACGACGTTCTATTTGACTCATCAGAAGTTCGGCATAATCCTGAAAAACCCTGACGTTTTCAAGATCATCCTGTAAGCAAGACAATGCTTCAGGAGATGATTGTTGGCTCACTTCTTCTCTCAGTTGCTCAATGCTACTTTGTGTTCTTTCAAAATGTTGGGTTCTTCGCTATTCCACATGGATTATAATATGGAATATGGCTTCCCCCCCGTTAACAGTGAGAATAGGAATGATTCAAGAGCAAGAATTGTTTGCAGCCGCATTAGGACTTCAGTTACCTTGGC
>JBLHGN010000035.1:0-19504 GCA_047616325.1 Lentisphaeria bacterium | reverse complement strand
CGGCATAGTAAAAGACATGCACTTTATGCTGCAAAAAGAAGTGGTAGCTCGCTTGGCCGCTGGACCGGGTGATAAAAATTACGGTCGACTCAGCATTATGGCGCAATACTATTGTGAGGTTGAGCACTTGTTTGATGTGCCACCAGAAAGTTTTGACCCCGCACCCAAAGTTGAATCAGCGATTGTTAGATTAACCCCTTACACACTGTTACCAGCGATTGCGGAAAACCTGGGCAACTTCGAACACATGGTTAAAACAGCTTTTCAGCAGCGCAGAAAAACTTTGCGTAACGGGTTAAAAGCATTGGTTAGCGATGAACAGGCGCAGCAGGTGGGCCTAGATCTCACCCTAAGAGCGGAAAATTTAAGTATGCAAGAATATGTAAGACTGAGTAATACTCTTTGGGGTAGCAATGACATAGGCGACGCCATCTTATGAAACATTCGATAGAGGTCGACGTTAAAGCTCACTACATCGATGAACAATCGCGGCCCCAAGAAAACAAGTACGTATACGCCTACACCATTCGCATCAGCAATAGGGGGCTGCAAGCGGTGCAATTGCTGAGTAGAAAATGGCGCATACTCGACGGCAATAACAACGAACAAATCGTTCAGGGGCTCGGTGTGGTGGGCGAACAGCCCCGTATTCTGCCCGGTGAAAGTTATAGTTATACCAGTGGTCTGGTGATGGCGACTACATCGGGAACTATGAATGGTGCCTACACCATGAAATACGATGCCGGCACCGAGTTTGCGGTACAAATACCCACCTTCGCCCTGGTTCGGCCACAGGCACTGCACTAAGTAAGGAGCACAAAATGGCAACTTACGCGGTTGGCGATATACAGGGTTGCCTAGACTCATTGCGGTCATTATTGAATCTTGTGGGCTTTTCGAAACAGCGCGACTACCTATGGGTTTTGGGCGATCTCGTTAATCGCGGTCCGGATTCACTCAACACATTAAGATACATCAAAGAACTTGGCAGTGCTGCACAGATAGTGCTGGGCAACCACGATCTACACTTACTCGCCACTGCCGCAACAAACAGCCCACTGCGCCGCAAAGACACACTTTCGGACATACTCAAAGCCGATGACCGAGACGAACTGATGACTTGGTTAAAAAGTTGGCCGCTAGTGCATCGCGATAGCACCCTCGGCTACGCTATGGTGCATGCTGGTATACCGCCTATATGGAATATCGAACAAGCACTTAAGTACTCGAACGAAATTGAACGCGTGCTTCAGAGCGAACAAGCCGCTTCTTTTTTTAAAGCCATGTATGGAAACGAACCGACAAAATGGCGTGACGACTTATCTGGCATGCCCCGCCTTCGACTAATCACCAATTACTTTACCCGTATGCGCTTCTGCACAGCACAGGGGAAATTAGAACTCACCACTAAAACAGATTTAGTTTTACCCCCAAAGGGTTACAAAGCATGGTTCGAACATAAAAACCACCGCTGCAAACCCGAAAAACTGCTGTTTGGCCACTGGGCCTCTCTTATGGGAGAAACCAATACTGATAATTTTATTGGTTTAGATACGGGCTGCGTTTGGGGGGGGGCACTCACTATGATGCGCCTGGAGGACGGGGTTAAATTTGCAGTAGACTGCCCATGCGGAGAGTAAGACACGGCTCCCCATGCACGAGCTACTCTCAATTGAATAGCTTAGCAACAGCGCTAATTAAATTGAATGATGTGTTTTGGCCTTATCCGAGCGGTGCGACCACCTACGCTATTCATAACCCTTGGGGTTCGACGACTGCCAGCGCCACGCATCCTGCACCATTTGAGTTAAGCCCAACTGAGCTTTCCAACCCAGCTCTTCTGCCGCTAAACGAGGGTCCGCGAAACACTCAGCGATATCGCCTGGACGCCGCGCAACAACTTCGTAAGCAATCTTTCTGTCACTCACCAACTCAAAAGCCTTAATTACTTCCAACACACTGTAGCCAGTTCCTGTACCCAAATTGTAGGTACTGCAACTTGGTACCGCCCCAATAAGCTTATGCAGGGCTTTTACGTGTCCTTTGGCCAAATCTACCACATGAATATAATCGCGCACGCCCGTACCGTCGACTGTCGGATAGTCGTCGCCAAACACCCGCACCTGCGGTAATTTACCCACAGCCACCTGAGCCACAAAAGGCAATAAATTGTTGGGGATTCCTTGGGGATCCTCCCCAATTCGCCCGCTGGCATGAGCACCGATTGGGTTAAAATAGCGCAAAAGCGACACTCGCCAGAGATTGTCTGGAACCACACACAGATCTTTAAGGATCTCCTCCACCATCAACTTGCTGCGACCATAGGGATTGGTGGCAGAGGTGGGGAAGAACTCCACAATGGGAACGCTCGCTGGGTCCCCGTATACGGTAGCGGAAGAACTAAACAAGAGGTTATGTACGCCAAATTCATCCATCACTTCAGACAAGGCCACTGTGCCGCCGACATTGTTATGGTAATACTTAAGAGGCAAAGCACAGGACTCACCAACGGCCTTGAGCCCGGCAAAATGAATAACAGCATCGATCTTATATACCTTAAAAATCTCGCGCATTGCGGTTTTGTCACACACATCCGCCTCAACAAAAGGTATATCCCGACCAACAATGTCCGCTACACGGCGCAAACTTTCTGGCCGACTATTGCAGAGATTGTCTACCACTACCACATCAAATCCAGCCGCGATCAATTCGATACACGTATGGCTACCAATGTAACCGGCCCCGCCTGTAATTAGCACTGCCATAATTGTTCCCTTTTTGTTCCCGATTCTGGCCTTTAATCATAGACCCATTTTAGCGAAAGCATGCGATCTTGCCCCCAACCTACATATTATAAGCTCTTGTTTCTAATAAGGTTTATTCACTAGAAATCCTGACAATTTCGATCCCAAAAGCATCATACTTGTGCCCCTAACCGAGCACAAACAGAATAATTCACAGTAAGCTTTTCACTGGCTGGTGTTGGTGTGTCGAAGCAACAATCCCGAAGCCAAAAATCTATGTAGTTGTTACAAACGAAGTAACATTATTACACACTGACAAGCATAATCGGCACAAGACATGCTGGGTATTTTAAATACCCTATATCCCTTTTCAACGAAAATTACCCAGTAACGTTGCATTACGATACCGAAAAAACTGTCACACAAATACGAATTTATCCAGCGGGCAGCGATCCAAGGTCTATCCTTGATGTAAGACTTTAGAAAAAATGGTAGCCAGCTAATCCCGACCAGCCAGTGCAAACGTAAAAAAACGTCAAGTTAAAGTTTCTAATTATTGCCACTGCTTTGTAAATGCAAAGCGTAATGTCAGCAAATAAGTAAACGTGAACCCTTGATATTTATGTATTTAGGAGATATTAGATGACAATATTCAGTCACTATCGCGAACGCTACGAAGCGACAAAACAAGAAACCATGAGTATTCAGGATTACCTGGAACTATGTAAAAAAGACCCCTCCGTCTATGCGTCAGCGGCAGAACGTTTGCTTGAAACCATCGGTGAAGCGGAATTGGTCGACACCTCAAAAGATACTAGGTTAAGTCGAATATTCTCCAATAAAATAATAAAGCGCTACAAGGGTTTTGAAGATTTTTACGGCATGGAAGAGGCTATTCAACAGATAGTCAGCTTTTTTAAACACGCAGCACAAGGTCTGGAAGAGCGCAAACAAATTTTGTACCTGCTAGGCCCAGTCGGCGGAGGAAAATCGTCACTGGCCGAAAAGCTAAAATCTCTGATCGAAAAACAGCCCATCTACTGCATCAAAGATTCACCGGTTTTTGAATCGCCATTGGGCCTTTTTAACCCCGGCGAAGACGCCAAAATACTTGAAGAAGACTACGGTATTGCACCTCGCTATATTCGCAATATTATGTCGCCCTGGGCGACCAAACGTTTACACGAATATGGAGGAGATATAAGCAAATTTGAAGTGATCAAAGTATACCCATCGGTGTTAGACCAAATTGCTGTATCCAAGACCGAACCTGGAGACGAAAACAATCAAGACATCTCATCTTTGGTGGGTAAAGTAGACATCCGCAAGCTGGAAGACTTCCCCCAAAATGACCCCGACGCCTATAGTTTTTCGGGCGGCCTGTGCCGCGCGAATCAGGGCATTATGGAATTTGTCGAGATGTTCAAGGCGCCCATCAAAGTACTACACCCCCTTCTCACCGCAACCCAAGAGGGTAACTACAACAGTACCGAAGGGCTTGGCGCCATACCCTTCGACGGTGTGGTTTTGGCGCACTCCAACGAGGCAGAGTGGCACACATTTAAAAACAATAAAAACAACGAGGCTTTTATCGACCGAGTGTACACCGTAAAAGTACCTTATTGTTTGCGTATTTCTGAAGAAATTCATATCTATGAAAAGTTGTTATTCAACAGCTCTCTCAATGAATCTCCCTGCGCGCCAGACACACTAAAAATGCTGGCCAAATTTACCGTGTTGTCGCGTTTGAAAATGCCCGAGAACTCCAATATCTACTCAAAAATGGGGATTTATGACGGGGAAAACCTTAAAGATACGGACCCCAAGGCAAAATCTCTCCAAGAATACAAAGACGCCGCCGGAGTCGACGAGGGTATGGACGGTTTATCAACACGTTTTGCCTTTAAAATATTGTCGAAAGTATTTAATTTTGATGCAACTGAAATTTCCGCCAACCCAGTTCATCTGTTGTACGTACTCGAGCAACAGATCGAACAGGAACAATTTCCCGAAGAAACTCGCGATCGCTATCTTTCCTTTATCAAGGAGCACCTAGCGCCGCGCTATGTAGAATTTATTGGAAAAGAAATACAGACGGCCTACCTGGAATCCTATTCCGAATACGGACAAAATATTTTTGATCGCTATGTAACTTACGCCGACTTCTGGATTCAAGATCAGGAGTATCGCGACCCAGAAACTGGCGAAATCCTCAATCGTTCTTCGCTCAACGAAGAACTGGAAAAAATAGAGAAACCCGCCGGTATAAGCAACCCCAAAGATTTTCGCAACGAAATTGTCAACTTCATGTTGCGCGCCCGAGCCAACAACGGCGGAAAAAATCCTGCGTGGAGCAGCTATGAAAAACTCCGCCGCGTCATTGAAAAGAAAATGTTCTCGAACACCGAAGACCTTTTGCCGGTAATATCATTTAGCACCAAGTCGTCTGTGGACGACCAGAAAAAACACGAAGATTTTGTCGGTCGAATGGTTCACAGAGGCTATACCGAAAAACAAGTGCGCTTGCTTTCTGAATGGTATTTACGGGTAAGGAAATCACAATAACATTTACACTGCATGTATATAGGTGACGAGTGAATTACATTATCGACCGGAGGTTAAATTCCAAAAAGAAAAGCACGGTTAACCGCCAGCGCTTTTTAAGACGATATCGACACCACATTAAAAAGGCGGTTTCAGACGCCGTAGATAAACGCTCTATTAAAGACATGGACAAGGGCGAGAAAATCAGCATCCCCACCAAGGATATAGCCGAACCTACATTTCATCACGGCCAAGGCGGGGCCAACACCCGCGTATTGCCGGGTAATGATCAGTTTTCCTCTGGGGATAGCATTGCGCGCCCCCGCGGTGGCAGCGGGCAAGGTGGGAGCGGGCCTGGCGCGAGCGATTCGGGAGAAGGCATGGACGAGTTTGTATTTCAAATCACTCAGGAAGAGTTTTTGGAGTTTATGTTTGAAGATCTTGAACTACCCAACCTCGTCAAACGACAACTAGTAGGTATCGATGACTTCGAATTAAAACGAGCCGGACACAGCAACGAAGGCTCACCGGGGAAAATTAACATCATTCGCTCGCTGCGCTCAGCAAATTCCAGGCGCATTGCCCTGACCAGAAAAAAGCGAAGGTCACTGAAAGTAATTCTTGATAACATAGACGAACTGGAAGCACTCGACGAGCCACTTCACAGCGATGAGATACTTGTATTAAAGAGCCAGGCCGAGGAACTGCAAAGAAAAATAAAACGCGTTCCATGGCTCGACGATTTTGATTTAAAATACAATTTACACATTAAACACCCAGTACCTCATTCCCGCGCAGTAATGTTCTGCATAATGGATGTGTCGGGTTCGATGGATCAAAATACAAAAGATATTGCCAAGCGATTCTTTTTGCTGCTGTTTTTGTTTCTCAAAAGAAACTACAAAAAAATTGAAGTGGTATTTATTCGGCACCATACGAGCGCAAAAGAAGTAGACGAAGAGGAATTCTTTTACAGTCGCGAAACGGGGGGCACCATTGTCTCCAGCGCGCTTCAACTTATGAACGAAGTTATCTCCGATCGCTACCCGCCATCCCAGTGGAACATCTATGGTGCGCAAGCTTCCGACGGAGACAACTGGAATGACGACTCAGCAGTGTGCTACAAAATGCTCACTGAAAATCTACTGCCAAAAGTACAGCATTTTTCTTATTTAGAAATCACCGATAGAGATCGCCAGGCACTTTGGCACGCCTACGAAAAAGTATTGGAAGATTTCCCCAGCGCATTTGCCATGAAACAACTGGTCGACGCCACCGACATATACCCTGTATTTCGACAACTATTTCAGAAGAAAACCCTATGAGAGAATCCAGACCGATTTCTACGGGGTCTGAATGGACCTTTGAATTGCTTGAAAAATATAACGAAGAAATTGCCAAAATTGCAAAAGAATTTGGTCTTGACACCTACCCCAATCAAATTGAAGTCATCAGCTCCGAACAAATGATGGACGCCTACGCGTCTGTAGGTATGCCCATCGGTTACAGCCACTGGTCCTACGGCAAACAGTTTTTGAGCGTAGAACAATCTTACAAGCGCGGACAGATGGGTCTAGCCTACGAAATCGTTATCAATTCAGACCCGTGTATCGCCTACCTCATGGAAGAAAACACCATGGCCATGCAGGCCCTGGTAATCGCTCACGCGTGTTATGGGCATAATTCATTTTTTAAGGGCAACTATCTATTTCGCACCTGGACCGATGCCACATCAATTATTGATTATCTGGTTTTTGCCAAAAACTATATCGCAGAATGCGAGGAGCGCAACGGCGTCGACGCAGTGGAGGCCATTCTAGACTCCTGCCACGCCATCATGAACAACGGCGTCGATCGCTACAAGCGCCCTCACCCTATATCGCCCGAAAAAGAAAGTGCGCGTCAAAAAGAGCGTGGAAAATACCTGCAAAAACAAGTAAACGATCTTTGGCGCACCATCCCAGAAAAAGACAAAGACATCGATGATGAGGAAGCGACTAAGTTCCCACCCGAACCACAAGAAAATCTTCTCTATTTTATTGAGAAGAATGCCCCGCTACTTGAACCCTGGCAACGAGAAGTTGTGCGCATTGTTAGAAAAGTCGCGCAATATTTTTACCCGCAAAGACAAACCCAAGTAATGAATGAAGGTTGGGCCTGCTATTGGCATCACTTTCTTTTAAATACCCTTTACGATAGAGGCTTGGTAACCGAAGGGTTTATGATGGAGTTTATGCAATCCCATGCCGGAGTTATCTATCAACCGCCCTACAATAGCCCCGACTTCTCTGACATAAACCCCTACACCCTGGGGTTTCATATGATGACAGATATCCGTCGAATTTGTGACAAGCCCACAGACGAAGATAGAGAATGGTTTCCCGATATCGCCGGCAGCAATTGGATCGAAACTCTTGACTTCGCTATGAGAAACTTCAAAGATGAAAGTTTTATACTTCAATACCTTTCGCCTCACCTCATGCGCCAACTTCGGCTTTTCACAATACTAGATGACGACACGCACAACGACATCGACGTGCTCGCGATTCACGATGAGCTCGGATATCAACAAGTTCGCGAAGCGCTTTCCGCACAGTACAACCTTGGCAACAGAGAACCCGACATTCAGGTTTACAATGTTAATATGCGCGGCGATCGCTCACTCACGCTGCACCATACGCGGTTTAATCGAAAACCTTTAGACGAAGAAAGTTCGCAAGAAATTCTTAAGCACATTCATCGCCTGTGGGGATTTGACGTGCACTTGCATTCACTGGACAACGATAGTGCAATGCAGAGTTTCACCTGCCCCCCACTTAACACAATTTTGGAGCAGACGAATACGCCGTAATAGTTATATCCACAGGCAAATGATGCCGACTATAGATCGCTACTTCCACCCTAATTAAAGCACCCGAGCAAGCGCTTGTCGCCTGTAAAGCAACACGGCGTGACGCGGAATATTTTGATAAATTGCGAGAGAAAAAATCACCAACAAACTACCAATCACCGTGACTATTGTGAAGGTTTCATCATCAAAAACAACCCCTATAGTCAGTGCAATAATAGGCGTTATAAAAGTAATAAGCCCCACGGATGCTACACTACAGTTTTTTAGCACGTAGAAAAATAATGTCCCCCCCAGCACTGAACCCGCCAAAACAAGGTATATCACTCCTACCAACGAACGATCGTCGACAGCAACAGGAAACTCGCCGTCAAGAAAAAACCAGAACAGCACATAAATAGGAGCCACCAATAGCAGCATCCCAGTGGTCTGACGCAGTGGATCAACGCCCCCTCCCACATGTTTAAGCCAAACTGAACTTAAACCAAAAAATGCCGTTGATGCAACCATACCCACCAAACCCAACACTGCATTGCCGCCCAGGCTAATTTGACTAATGTTAATTATTACAAGGCCAGTCACGGCGATCGTCATAGCAATTATGCGACGCATATTAAATATATTTTCCTTTAAAATTAACAGGGAAAACACACCAACCATAAATGGGTATAAACCAAAAATCACCGCAGTTAATCCCGAGGGGATGTATTGTGCCGACCAATACACCAATAGCATATTGGGAAACATACCGAGCGCACCGGCCAGAAAAGCACTCCAATCGTTTCTATGCTTAATAAGTGGTTGGCGTAGAACCGTTAATATGAGGCTGCAGACGATTAAAGCCAAAACAGCACGCACCGAAATTGCGGCCACGAATGAAAGGCTACTATTGCTCAACTTTATCCCAAAAGGCGTGGTGGACCACACCAACACCACCAACGCATACGCTAATCCGACTCTCACTTTACGCCCCTCCATTGCTGACTATCATATAAAACCCTACAAACAAAAAACCTAGTAATAGGTATACCCCAAACCCATCTTTTGCGGTATTCAAAACAAAAAAAAGCCGCAGGGTTTAAGCTGCGGCCTTTTTAATATAATAAAAATCATAAAAACGGCCTCCAGCATACTTTTGCATACCACACCCAAAATAACACGAATGCCAAAATCTGCGCTGGGCGCGAGCGTGTTAGTGTGGATTTGATAGTCGGATGCTGTTTCATGATTAATTTTACAATTAGTTATACAATTTTTCTGGGCTGTTTTGCGTTTAGCCATCCATCAAAAGCGTCATTAAAAAGTGCTTCTAAAATTTAAAATGGCTTTGAAGATATTATTGCTTTAAAGTCTGCGCTATAAACCCAAACACGTCAACCAGAAAATGAAAGTTTATTTAGTAGGCGGCGCCGTTCGCGACAAACTGTTAAATTACCCAAGCGACGAAAGAGATTGGGTAGTGGTTGGCGCTAATGCCGATCAAATGACATCGCTCGGCTACACACCCGTCGGAAACGATTTTCCTGTGTTTTTACACCCCAAAACACACGAGGAATATGCGCTTGCTCGCACCGAGCGTAAAAGTGGGCATGGCTACAATGGCTTCACTTTTTACGCTGCAGTCGATGTGACGTTAGAAGAGGACCTTGCCCGTCGCGACCTAACAATCAACGCTATTGCTCAATCAGATACTGGCGAGTTGATCGACCCCTACCGAGGGCAAGAGGATTTAAAAAACAAAATCCTTCGCCACGTATCACCTGCATTTACCGAAGACCCCCTGCGCATATTGCGAGTGGCTCGTTTTGCCGCCCGCTACCGTCACCTAGGCTTTGTCATCGCAGAAGAAACCATGCAACTCATGCGCGCAGTGGTCGACTCTGGCGAGGTCAAATATTTAGTTGCCGAAAGGGTATGGAAGGAATTTTCTCGCGCACTCGGCGAGCGGTCACCGCAACATTTTATTGAAGTGCTGCGCTACTGCGACGCACTAAAAGTAATACTTCCCGAACTGGACCAACTTTTTGGTGTATCACAAAACCTAAGCTACCACCCAGAAATAGACACGGGCCTTCACACCATTTTTTCCCTAAAACGATCGGCAGAACTAAACCTAGACACCCAAGCGCGATTCGCCGTGTTGATGCACGACTTAGGTAAAGGTCTCACTCCCCAAGAAAACTGGCCCAACCACACCAACCATGAACAGACCGGCGCCGAGCTTGTAAAAAATCTGTGCAAAAGATTAAAAGTTCCAAACGATTACCGCGAATTAGCAATATTGACAGCAAAGTTTCACACGCACTGCCATCGCGCCCGCGAACTTTCTGCAGAGGAGACATTTAAACTACTCAGTCAGCTCGATGCACTTCGTCGGCCAGATCGATTTCAACAATTTTTACTTTGTTGCCAGGCAGATGTACAGGGAAGATTGGGAGTGGAATCCTGCGTTTACCCGCAAAAAGAATTGCTGTTATTTGCATTCAACGCCATTTTAAGTGTTTCTCCAGCAGAATTGGTAACGGAGGGCTTTAAAGGCATGGAACTTGGCGCAGAGCTGCGCCTCAGGAGAATAAAGGCCATCGAAAAGCACCCCTATTCCTGGCCACAATAATCTAGTGGCTATTCACACGATGAATGCTATCCACCCACAATATAGAATCGGCAGCAAAGCTTTATGAGTGCATATGATTCACACTAAAATCAGCCTCGAGAACAAGCTGATCTGCGGCTTTAAATTGTGACCACAACTGAAAATATGTTTTCTTTAAAACAGGATGCGCCCGATGCGGCGCGATGTCGGCTAAGGGACGTAAAACAAATGCATGCTTCGTTATTTCATCTCTAGGTAAGTCTATATAATTAAAACACCCCACGAGCTCGTCATAGGTGAGAATATCGATATCGAGCGTACGCGAAGTGTATTTTTGCAATTGCGGTTCGCGGCCAAATGAGTACTCAATTTCTTTTAACGCTGCGCTCAAGGCCTCCAGCGGTAGGCTTGTTTTAGCTGCAACCACCAAATTAAAGAAGCTTTCTCCCGAAAAACCAACCGCACTGGTTTCGTACACAGGCGAACACTGCAAATCATCAAGTAGTGAAGTGAGTGCCTCAATGCCATGAAGGATATTGCGTTTACGATCAATATTACTACCAACGCCTAATAAGATGTCAGACATCAGACGCTTGTCCACGTATTATTTTTACACCAACACCAGCAACATTGGGCATAGCCTGAACCTTCATGCAGCTTAGACTTAACTGCTTCACCGAAAATTCGTTCAAAATCACATTGGCCACCTCCTCGGCCATAGTCTCCAAAAGCAAAAACTTCGACTCAACGACAAATTCAGTCACGCGATCGGAAACGGACTTGTAATTCAAGGCATCGTTGATATCTTTAGACGCTGCAGCTTTTGAAATATCCGTAACCAACTCGATATCGATCTCTACTCGCTGACGAGCAATGCGCTCCCAATCACAAATACCCACAACTGCATCTACGGCAAGACCTTTTATAAAAACAACATCCATAATTTATCTCTTATCTTAGCTCTAATTTTTAGACTGTTGCTTCTAGGCTTTTTGGTCCGATACGTTATTATTGTGACTTTGATTTAATGGCATTATTTGGCCTCGAGACTTGGGCTTCGAGACGTTTAATCTGAGGCCTTGGCTTTGAGACGCGGCAGTGAGTCAAGAGACCAACGAGGCTTCACATCTATCGCAAGACCTGAACGCTGGCCCGCTAGCAATCTCTGACATCCCGCATACGCGATCATAGCGCCGTTATCTGTACAAAATTCATGGCGTGCATAAAACACCTGGCAGTCTATCTTGGCAAGTGCGGCTTCAAGCTTTTCACGCAAACGTTTATTTGCGCTCACGCCACCGGCGATCACCAAAGTTTGCAGCTGACACTGTTTCAGCGCACGTCGACACTTAATTACCATGGTATCGGCCACAGCCTCCTGAAACGCTGCAGCGATATCTGCACAGGTTTGATCATCTGGCAGCCCACTTTCGTCCGCATACTTGGCCACAGTATTTAAGGTAAAGGTTTTTAGTCCACTAAAGCTGAATTGCAGCCCCGGACGATCGGTCATTGGACGGGGAAAAGTAAACCGGCCGACGTCACCATTGACCGCCAGCTTGGCAATATTAGGCCCCCCAGGATATTCTAAATCCAACATTTTGGCGGCCTTATCAAAGGCCTCTCCCGCTGCGTCGTCCAGGGATTCGCCTAATATTGTGTAGTCGCCCACCCCCCTCACTTCTACCAGCTGAGTATGACCGCCAGATACCAGCAGCCCCACAAAAGGAAACTCCGGTGGCTGCGCTTCCAACAACGGGGCCAGCAGATGCCCTTCCATATGATGCACCCCAATAGCCGGGCACCCCCATGCATAGGCCAACGATGTTGCTACGCACGAGCCCACCAACAGCGCGCCGATAAGCCCGGGGCCCGAGGTGTAGGCGATGCCATCAATGGCATTTTCAGAATCTGTCTCTCGCAAAATACCATCGATCAGCGGCAAAAGCTTTCTTACATGATCGCGAGAAGCCAACTCCGGCACTACGCCGCCGTATTGGGAGTGAAGCTCTATTTGACTGTATAGGCGGTGCCCCAACAAGCCACCATCACTATCGTAAACAGCAACTCCGGTTTCATCGCAGGACGTTTCAATACCTAAAACACGCATTTTTGACAGGCACCAGCTTTAAAATAGATTTATGACTCGACATAGCCATGTCGGAAGCGCGAAGATAGCACGACTTGATTACACATAAAAACGCCTTCTAAACATATTTTAATCACCTTGATCAGCCATCGTTAGCCCTCAAACGCTTCGACACTCAAAAACCAAGAACAAAGCGCTTGCAGCAAGTGGACGATATGTATAAACTTTCGCACCCTTGAAATGTAGATGAATTTAGGTTCGCCAGACTATCTGTTAACTCAGCTACCGGCGCCGAAATACACACACTAAAACTAATCAAAGCACCCACATTAAGGTAGGAATATGCCTTCAGTAAGACTGAAAGAAAACGAGCCCTTCGATATTGCACTGCGTCGCTTTAAACGTTCATGCGAAAAAGCAGGTGTATTGGCAGAAGTTCGTCGTCGCGAATTCTACGAAAAACCAACGTC
The DNA here is from genome assembly GCA_047616325.1 of Lentisphaeria bacterium. Taxonomy (GTDB): domain Bacteria; phylum Pseudomonadota; class Gammaproteobacteria; order Pseudomonadales; family Cellvibrionaceae; genus JBLHGN01. Next base: position 6,216 of record JBLHGN010000035.1, on the reverse strand, counting down.
AATCCGTAAGCGAAAAGCTGCTGCTGCGGTAAAACGTCACGCCAAAAAAGTACAACGCGAAAATCGTAAATTTCAGCGCTTGTATTAATTAGGCGCCAGCTAAACCTGGCATGCACTACCCTATTGCTAGTTACATTAGCCTTGCCAGTCAACGTCTTTTCGCGTGCTACTGACCAAGGCGTAAACCTTCGACAATACGAGCAGCCTTATGGCAAGTGAAACGAAGAGCCAAGTGGCCACTGCAGTTAAAGAAGCAATGCGCAGTAAAGAAAAAAATCGCCTTGCGGTTTTGCGTACTGTTATGTCGGAGTTTAAACGCATAGAAGTCGATGAGCGCATCGAACTAGACGACGCTCGCGTTTTGGCCGTGCTCGACAAACTGGTAAAGCAGCGGCGAGACTCGGAAAAGCAATTTTCTGACGCCGGCCGCAACGATCTTGCCGAGATAGAGACCTTCGAGATAGGCGTAATTCAAGCCTTTCTGCCTACGGCACTCAACGAATTAGAGATTACCGAGCTTCTCAAAAGCGCCATCGCCGAGAGCGGCGCGAAATCGATGCGCGACATGAGTAAGGTTATGGCGATTGTAAAACCTCAAGTTCAGGGCCGTGCAGACGTAGGCGAAGTGAGCAAACTAGTAAAAACGCTATTGGCCTAGCATAGATAAAGTACACCTGCTTACCCACAAAGCGCTAAACGAAAGAACTCCCTCAGCAATAAACTACACATTACACTTACGTCTCGCTAGAATGCCTGTTTTAACAGGCAGCCCGCTTCCATGAGTCGCATCCCTAGTAATTTTATCGACGACCTACTCAATCGCCTGGACATAGTCGATGTCATCGATCGCCGTGTAAAACTTAAAAAGGCCGGCAAAAATTACAGTGCCTGCTGCCCCTTTCACCAAGAAAAAACTCCCTCATTTACCGTGAGCCCCGACAAACAGTTTTACTACTGCTTTGGTTGCGGCGCCACCGGCAATGCGCTCGGCTTTATCATGGAGTACGACAGCCAAAGCTTTATCGACGCAATAGAAACACTGGCGAAGCAGGCAGGAATGGAAGTTCCCCGAGAGTCCTCCCCAAGAAGCATTCAGCAAGACTCTCACTTAAAGCTACTTTACGATATTCTGGAAAAATCCAGCGATTATTTCCAAGGGCAGCTGCTTACTCACCAGCATAAACATCTTCCGATTAACTACCTAAAGCAGCGCGGCTTAACCGGATCTGTCGCCAAGTCATTTGGACTGGGCTATGCCCCCCCAGGCTATGAAAACCTACTGGGGTCTCTTGGCAAAAATGAAGAACAGAGAAAACTTCTAGCTGATGCAGGGCTGATAATCAAAAAGGAAGACGAAAACAAGATTTATGACCGCTTTCGTCATCGCATCACCTTCCCAATACGGGACACACGTGGCCGAGTAATGGGCTTTGGCGGTCGCGTTCTGGGAGACGACAAGCCAAAATACCTAAATTCCCCCGAGACCAAGGTGTTTCACAAAGGTCGCGAACTATACGGATTATTCGAAGCGCGCAAAAACAATAGAAACCTAGAGACACTGATTGTTGTGGAGGGCTATATGGATGTTATCGCCCTCTCCCAATTCGGTATCAGCAACGCCGTGGCCACACTCGGTACCGCGTGCGGCGAAGACCATCTCAAGCTAGCCTTTAAATATGTCAGCGGGGTGGTGTTCTGTTTCGATGGCGATAACGCGGGTCGCAAGGCTGCAAAGCGAGCGCTCACCAACTCCCTCACATCAATGGAAGACGGGAGACAGATAAAATTCCTATTTTTACCCGAGGGACAGGATCCCGATACCCTGGTGCGCCAAATAGGCACTGAGCGCTTTCAGAACCAGATAAGAAACGCCGTCCCACTCGAAGAGTTCCTATTTGACGCTGCAGCAGAGGGCACAGACATAAGCAGCATGGAGGGGCGGGCTCGCTTGAGCAAAATTGTTGCACCATTACTAAGCACCCTGCCCGACGGAGTATTCAGAGAATTAATGTTTGGCAATCTAGCTAAGCGGACAGGCCTAGCGCCCGAAGTTCTGCGCGAACTGCAAAAAGAAAAAATTCTTTGGTCGGAAGAAAAACACATCGAACCTGCCAGCGTCGATGACGACGAAAAGGCACAAACGAGCGCATCTACTAACAATTCTAGATTTGACGCTCCCAACATACCGGGCGAGCCCCCCCAAGAACCTTTCCCCAAAACCAGACCTAGACTTAAGAATAAATCAACGGTAACCTTAACGCCGGCAAAAACGGCAACCATTTTACTTTTGGAAAACCCAGAATTACTGCAAAAACTGGATACAGTTCCTGAAATCTCTGAACATGCAGACGAAGACTGTCAACGCCTAAAAGAGCTGATTGCTTACCTGGAGAAGCGACCCAAAAGTAACTTTAACAATATACTCGGCTACTGGGGCGGAGCCAAAGGTGTCGATGCCCAGCAACAATTGGCAAAGTTACTGGCAAACCAACTATTGACCACAGCCAAAATCATAGACAGCTACGACCCACTTAAAGAACTGCAAGACGCCCTCATGCGAATACAAAGCGCTCAAAAAAGAGCCGATTCCCAGATAGAACTACAACAGCTAAAAGCCAGAGGGTTAGCAAATTTAAGCCTTGAGGAAAAAAATCGCTACCGAGAACTCACTAAAATGCGCTGAAGCCAGAAAAATAACAGATTTTGAATTGATTTTCTGGATAGCGCCACCATATCCCGATATAATCGCCGGCTTGCCAAAATTCACCCCATCACCTACAGGAACCTGAATGAGCGACCAGGGTCAAAAGCAATCTCGTATCAAAGATCTTATTAATCGTGGACGAGAACAAGGATATCTCACCTACGACGAGGTCAACGACCACTTACCAGACGATATCTCAGATCCGGATCAAGTCGAAGACATCATCCAGATGATCAACGATATGGGCATTCGTGTTTTCGAAGTTGCCCCTGACGCCGACGAACTGTTGATGTCTGACAGCGACGGGAACTCACCTGACGATATCGCAGCGGCCGAGGCCGCTGCTGCACTTGCAGCGGTTGAAACCGAAGCGGGCCGCACCACCGATCCTGTGCGCATGTACATGCGCGAAATGGGCACGGTTGAGCTGCTTACCCGCGAAGGTGAAATTGTAATTGCCAAGCGCATCGAAGAGGGTATTCGTGAACTAATGAACGCACTAGCCTTCTGGCCAGGAATCGTGCAGATCATAATGGATGAATTCGACCTGGTTGCTAAAGAAGAGCGTCGCTTAAGTGACGTTATCAGCGGCTGGTTAGATCCCACAGATAATGTCACTCCGCCGGCCCCACCGACACCCAGCACAGACGATAGCGACGATGACGAAGTCAGCACCGGTATAGACCCAGAATATGCCAAAGAGCGCTTCGACGAACTTCGTGCCAGCTTAATTAAAGCTACCGCTGTGCTGCAGAAACACGGACGGGAGAGTAAAGCGGCAGAGAAAGCTCTGGAGGAACTTGGCAATGTATTTAAATTCTTTAAACTGCCACCTCGTCAATTTGACCCCATATACCGTATCGCCAGAGAAACGCTAGAGCGCGTGCGCGAAGAAGAGCGCGCCGCTATGCGTTTGTGTGTGCGCCTCGCTGGAATGCCGCGCAAAACCTTCGTTAAAGAATTTCCGGGCAATGAAACGGATGAGAATTGGATCCCGGACGTCATCGCAAAAAAACGCGACTACTCCGATTCATTGAGACCCTACCAGGAAGACATTCTGCGCAGCCAACGCAAGCTCGGCTCAATTGCGGCTGAGACCGGTCTTGCGCTGTCGATGATCAAAGAGATAAATCGACGCATGTCCATCGGCGAAGCCAAGGCCCGTCGGGCGAAAAAAGAAATGGTAGAAGCCAACCTGCGGCTTGTTATTTCCATTGCTAAAAAATACACCAATCGCGGCCTGCAATTTTTAGATCTAATCCAAGAGGGTAACATTGGTCTAATGAAAGCGGTAGATAAATTTGAATACCGTCGTGGGTATAAATTTTCTACCTACGCAACATGGTGGATTCGTCAAGCGATTACGCGCTCCATTGCCGACCAGGCGCGCACCATTCGAATTCCTGTTCATATGATAGAAACCATCAACAAACTGAACAGAATTTCTCGCCAGATGCTACAGGAAATTGGCCGCGAACCAACACCTGAAGAATTAGGCGAACGCATGGAAATGCCAGAAGATAAAGTGCGCAAAGTACTCAAAATCGCCAAAGAACCCATATCTATGGAAACGCCTATTGGCGACGATGAAGACTCACACCTGGGAGACTTTATTGAAGACATATCAATAACTTCTCCTGTAGAAGCCGCCACTTCCCAGGGTTTACAAGAATCAACTAAAGCCGTGTTGGCCGGTCTCACCGCGCGCGAAGCCAAAGTTCTGAGAATGCGCTTCGGTATCGACATGAATACCGACCACACCCTGGAAGAAGTCGGTAAACAGTTTGACGTAACTCGCGAACGTATTCGTCAAATTGAAGCCAAGGCCCTGCGCAAACTTCGTCACCCATCGCGCTCGGACCACCTGCGCGGATTCCTAGACGACAACGGCGGCGGACAGTATTAGAAAAAAATACCGGTTAAGCATAGCCAGATGAAGCGCTCAAATAAAAGTACAAGAGCAATAAATTGAAGCTATATTTACACTGTTTTTTGTTACAAGGGCGCACTATAATGCGCCTCGCTTTACTGGAAGGGTTTACGGTACGTTCTCACGGCGCACTGTAAATACTGCAAGAAATAGCAAACTAGGCGGCTTCATAGCCTAGCAAACAGAAAAAGGGCCTTTAGCTCAGTTGGTTAGAGCATCCGACTCATAATCGGCAGGTCCCCAGTTCAAGTCTGGGAAGGCCCACCATACAATAAAAAAGCCACTCATTTATGGGTGGCTTTTTTATTGTCTATTATTTCTAGAGTTGTTCACCTCCACCCACTGGAGCGCCGGCCGACTCACTAATTGCGACAGCAATTTACAACGAGACGCAGTGCGCCGAAGCCCGCAGGAGCAAAACAGACCCGAGTCTGCTTTTGATTCACTCTGGGAAGGCCCACAGTACAATGCAAGAGCCACTCATTTATCGGTGATTTTTTTGTATGGTAGCTCTAGAATTATCCACTTCAGCTCACTACAGAAGGCGTTGGTGGCGTCTTGTGACTAACGCCCTTCGGTATATTAGGAGATATCAGCACCTTATATAACGAAACCACTGCTCTGGAACCCGACACTCAAGTTGAAACAGAAGACGCACTGGTGACCGTCCACGCGCGCGAAGACGAGCTCCAATCTTACGACCACTTCATCAAATTCTATTTTGAAGACCGCTCTAGTAATATCGAGATCATCGAATATGTCGAAAAAGGTGGCGACATAGTCGAGATGAATGTGCGAACTATGTTACCGCTAAGCGACATCGAAGCTGAAAACCGGTGGTGGTATGAAGGCATCACCACGGTGGCCCAATATGCCAGCAATGGCATAATGACCTACCTAGGCTTTGACGGTGAGTATTACAACCACCAAAAAACCAGCAATGAAAACACCCGCCTGGGTCGCGAAATTCGATTGGGCGACTACATGGAGCTTGAAGTAAGCCAGTTCACTGCTGCGGGCATTCCGCGTGGCCAAGCCAACTACTACGGCACCACCTTCCTCTATATTGTCGGTGAAGGTATCGTGCCCTGGTACGCTGAAGTTAACGGGGAGTTCCGCGAAGGTAGCCAGAAAATTCCAGAAGAATATTCGTTGGGGGGACACACTAGCATGCACTGCCAATATACCAACGAGCCTAATGATCACTTCTTACCGATGGCTATCAACCTTGGCTACGACAACGGGCAAACCTTTATACTGGGCCGACGGGTACATGACTGCTCCTTTGTAGATGGTACCACGATGAAGACCCAGAAAACTGTGTGCTAGAAGCCAGTTTAGGTCTGTCGGGCACTCATTATATCAACGAACGCTGTTCCGCCTGCCATGAGCGCAATGGCGGTGCCGCGCAGTAGCCGACAATGGTGTACTGCTCGATCGCTGGGTGTTTAAGGTGGGTGACGTAGATGGCAACCCAGGCCTCAATGTGTGTCGCGTATTACAACCCAAAGGCAGCGCTGGCGAAGGCGATGTATCGATCGCCTCCTGAACCGAAACTGTAGACGGCTTACGTACCCCTAAC
>JBLHGN010000034.1:0-19972 GCA_047616325.1 Lentisphaeria bacterium | reverse complement strand
TGCTCGTAAAGCGACGCCGATTCGGGTAAGTATGCAATGGCTTTTCTTGTTTCGGAAAGCGCTTGGTTTACATTTTTTCCGTTTACTCGAACATTGCCGCTGCTTGGCTGCAAGAATCCCAAGAAGCTCAGTAGCGTGGTCGATTTACCCGCGCCGTTACCGCCGAGTAAAGCATATACGTCACCAGCGGCAACGCCGAAAGAAATACCGCTCAAAACTTCCTTGTCTGAGCGAGTGACGTACAATGATTCCGCTAGTAATTTCATTTTTTTAAAATTTGAAAGAGGCTGAAAGGCGATAAGTTCTTGGTGTGCCGGGTTGTACCCAGGTATTCGCATACGAGTTTGAGTAGTACTCTTCGTCAAGCAGGTTATTGACTTCCGCACGCAAGTCTAAAGATTCTGTCACTTGATAATTCATCGAAAATCGAACGGTGGTATAGCTAGGCAACATAAAATCTTGATCGACAAAGAAGCCATTTCTTTCTCCCACGTATATTAAACCGCCGATTATGCCAAGGTCTTTTCCAGCCAATTGGATCTGCTTAACAAGTTGTAGGCTAAATTGGTGTTCGGGAATATTTAATAGACTAGATCCCGCCAGAATGTCTCCCCACTGATCAACATCGGGGAAATCTTCAGTGGTTTTTGCATCTACGTAAGCATAAGAGGCCCATATACTTAAATCATCAGTGATTTGCCCATTGATATCAAATTCAAGCCCCTGGCTTTCGGCGCCGCCAATCCCGGAAGGGTCATCGGGGTCGGTAAATGTTGAAATATTAGATTGCTCAATTTTGAAAATTGCAAGGGTGCCCTTTAAAGCGCCATCATTGAGTGCAAATTTAACACCTGCTTCGATGGATTCTGACTGATTGGGATCAAGATTGTTGTCATCCATTGCGCCAGAAAGTGGGCGAAAATTCTCGCCGTATACCGCATAAAAAGACAGCGTATCTGAGGCTTTATAGACGATACCAAACTGAGGGCTCACCTTTGTTTCCGAGTACTCAGAAACGCTATTCGGGTCGTTTTTATCTAGCCTGCGATTAACAAGTTCTTGATCATAATCATCAAAGCGCGCGCCGATTCGGATATCTAATTTATCTGTTAAGCTGATTTGATCCTGAATATATAAACCGATGGACTCTTGGGTCTCAACACGGTCAGTGTTTGCAAGGGGAGCCGGTAGTGGATATGCACCATATACGGGGTTAAAAATATTGATATCTTGATTAATAATTCCGTCAGGATCATCCCTATCGCGGATACGCAGAAACACCTGATCATTTTCAAACTCATCCGCATCGAAACCCGCGATAATTCGATGGCCTAACCCGCCGGTATTGAAGCTACCACTGATCTCTGCTCGAAATACTTGATATGTCGCATCGTAATCACGGTAACGGCGAAAACGACCAAATTCACCGTCCTCATCCGGCTGGCCAAAGCCATTTTCTGTCGCGAAACCTTCTAGGGAAGTATCTCTTAGGTTAAGGCCTACCAATGCACTCCAATTATCATTTAACTCGTGCTGAAATTCTAACTGATGACCGAGAACATCTGCTTCAAGTGCGCCATCGCCTGGCTCACCAAGAAAACGGCTTTCAGGAATAAGGCCAAGTTCACCATCAATGGCAATCACACCACGATCTTGAGGAATCTCCTGATCGCTGAATTCGACCTCATAGTTCAACTGGCTTTGATCGCTAAATTTCCATGCCAATGAGGGGAAAAAACCCATCTTCTTTGTTTCGATCGTATCACGGAAACTTTCCGCATCTTCATAGTAACCAACCAATCTTATCGCAACGGTTTCAGTCAGTGGTGTGGTGTAATCCACGTCGGTGCGGTAGGTACTGAAGCTGCCGACAGAAAGTGTTACATCACCTTCGGTTTCAAAGGTTGGTCGCTTGGTGACAAGGTTGATCGCTCCACCTGGTTCACCACGACCAAAGAGTGCTGCACGGGGGCCTTTCAACACTTCCACAGATTCGATGCCTGAAAGATCACGCGGACCACCAAAACCGCGTCCGGCATTAAAACCGTTAACTAAATAATTACTTGGCAGATTTCCATCGCCGACAAAACCGCGTACAGCAAAGCTATTCCAGAGCCCACCAAAATTATTTTGCCTTGAAACGGAGGCCGAAAGATCCAGAGCCTGCACCAAATCAAGGGCGCCAGCGTTTTGTAGGGTTTCAGTGTCAATTTTAAGCGCTACTTGTGGTGTTTCGAATTCAGTAAAGTCCCCTTGATAAGCTTGGCGCGCTCCAATAACAGTTACGGTTTCGATATTTGTATTTCCAGCGTCCTCAGATTGAGCCGCAGCGGAGTTAGCATTGAAGAACAAAAGAGACGCACTGCTAAGGATGATCGTCTGTTTAAGATTATTTTTCACGTTTTACTCCAAATGGCTGACTCTGCTATACATGACAGAGCCAAAATAATACCTTAAGGATATGATATACCATATCTATTTTTATACGCTAGGTTTTTCCACTGAAACTTTGTTGACTGTTCAGTTCCCGGCAGAACTAATCAATGTGCAGTCGAGTCGGCTATCGTTTAGGCTCAAACGCAGCTTTCACTCGCAATGCTCTGTAAAAGCTCTTCTTCGTTCACGCCTTTTTCTGGATGAGTAATATCTCTATGCGATTTCCGAGGCAGTCACCCAACCCATTTCAGTCATGCGGTCTGATGTTAGGTAGTAACCAAAAACATTAAACCCAGGAGAGTTAAATCGTCGTAAAGGTCGGCTTTGTGGCCGATGATAATATTTGCCATATCAATTTGTTGGTTGAATGTATCGTGCTTAGTGTCCCGACTATCTTCAATCCACGCATCGCAATAAATCGACCTCATTTATAGACTCGCCACTGACGACAATAATTTCAATACGGCTTTCTATACAGTCGTCCAGCTCAAATTCGGTCAACCCATCCGCTGTGGCGTTGTAAGCAAAAATACCCTCGTGAGTAATAAATACCGCCTTCATGCGTTCAGCGCAAATTCCGCTTAAATGCGAGAATAATAACTGTCTGTCAAAAATTTTATCGGGTGAAAATCGCCAGCCAATAGATTGATAACCTTCACCTGAATTTTCAATTTTGAGAAAGCCACATTCTGGCAAAGGCGCGTTGTTAATACTGGGACGTGGGCCTTGATGATTATGATGGCGATGTAGGCTAATAGTCTTCGCTGTCTCAGACGAACCTTCCAAGATCGACGGATCTATTTGGCCATGGAGTGAAAATATCACTGACATCTTTTTGTGTTTACGCTCGGCAACATAATTTACCAAGAGCGTTTGATCCCCAGTTTTATAGAGATCTTGCTTATTGCCAACAATGACATCCGCAATATCAATTTGTTGATTGAATGTGTCGTGTTCTGTGTAACGCGTATCGCGTAATTTTCTGGCATCAATCAGTGTTACACACTTTTGAACATTCAATACATCGTGATAATGGTTAGCACTTAATACTTCCAATACTTCTTTGGGGTGGCCAAGCCCTGTCGGTTCGATCAATAGGCGGTGAGGCTTGGCGCGGGTGAGCAATTGATTCAGTGCAATTTGCATAGGCAAGCCCGACGCACAGCACATACAGCCACCCGGTACTTCACGAATAAATACACCACTCATTTCAGTATCTTGACCTTGGATTAAACTGCCATCCACACCAATTTCGCCAAATTCGTTCACCAACACAGCCCAACGTTCGTTATCAGGTTTAGATTTGAGCAAGTGCAAAATAGTGGTGGTTTTTCCTACGCCTAAAAATCCGGTAATGATATTGGTGGGAACGGCAAAAATGCCATACTCTTGCGATGCCACGTTACGCTCCTTTATTGCTGTGCCCGCAGCACTTCTTAAATTTTCGACCGCTATCGCATGGACAAGGATCATTTCTACCTACTTTGGGCGTCGAGCGAATAGCAGGGCTTTGAGGTGCGCAACAACTAATTTCGCTACAGCAGGTGTCTCTCTTATTCTCATCAGATCTGTTAATTAAATTCTTTTCTTCAAATGCATTCATACAATTTTAAACGTTAGGTAGATGGGGTTCGTCTTTGTGCGTATCAAGAGACAATTATTTTTTGTTTGTCGTTATCAACCCTTAGATAAAAGCATTCGGCACGTCCGGTGTGGCAAGCAGCGCCGATCTGATCGACACGACATAGGATCGAATCCCCATCGCAATCAAAAGACATGGATACGAGTGTTTGAGAGTGTCCACTGGTTTCGCCCTTTACCCACAGCTGCTTTCTGCTTCGAGACCAATAGGTCATGCGTTTGGTTGATAACGTGAGCTCTAACGCTTCTTTGTTCATCCATGCAAGCATCAGCACTTGATGACTTGTGGCATCTTGTGTAACGACTGGAATTAAGCCTTGTGTGTTAAATGTTAACTGCGAAATACATTCTTGCAGCACAATGGCGTCGCCCGTGCATATCGTTTCCAAGGACTTATAAAATGGGTTATGCATGTTAAGCCGCTCTCGCCAAGCAATTATCACAAAGACATTGTAATTCCAATTGCGAATTCATTAACTTATAACCCGCGCCTGTCACTTGTTGATCTAATTCATCGATAATGCTTTTTGAAATTGCGATTTCTTTGACACTTTGGCATTTACCACACATTAAAAATTGCGGTATCTCATGTGCATGACTGCATGCAATATGAGAACAAGCCACATATTTATTGGCCGAGCTGAGTTTGTGAACCAGCTGTTCAGACTCCAAAAAATCCAAAATTCGGTAGACCGACATCGGAGGCATAGAAGCTTCTGCTGTTTTATTGTAGGCGTCTGCCACCTCGTAAGCCGATAGCGGTGTACTAGAGATCAGCAATAACTCTAAAATGCGCTTTCGCTTTTCCGTTAAGCGGCCACCAGAATGCGCACAAATGTGCTGAGCTTTATCCATGATGCTATTGAGTTGTTGCTTTTTCACAGCTTAATCTCCAGTGTCGTCATGTTTTTATCGAGCGTAACAGAGCCTTGTTGGCCATTGGTGACCCATTGTACATTTAATTTTTCAAAGGCTGAAAAGCGTTCAAATACCTGTATTTGAATCGTTGGCGGCACTAGACCCTTACAGAACCATTCATAACGTATATGTATGTCTTGATGGACAGTATGATCATGTTCGTGTTCATGTTCGTGTTCATGTTCATGTTCTTTATGCTCCTCATGGTCTTTAGTATCCGCTGCTTCAATGAAGGGTATTTTAACCTTGACCCTGCGAAAGTCGCACAATGGCGTTAATGTTACAATTTAACCGGGCGTTTTAACTATCTCACGCAGATTTTTGACCTGCAGCCATTCCGCTTTACTATGCGGTGTATGCTCAAACCCAAGTAAGTTAGCTGCGGGGGTTTCTAATTCCATCATCAGTTGTCCCGCCTGGTATACCATGGTCATGTTTCCCAAACCATGCGTATGGGCGCTGGGATTAACGTGTTGCGCGTGACTAATATGGATAAAACCAAGTGCCATCCAGCAAAGCAATACTGCTTTAGACGCTATTGACGTAGACATAATGGACTCCATTAAAAATCCATAAAAAAAATAAAAAACGCGCAAGCTTAGCTTGCGCAAAATACCTTAGAGCATCGTTAAAACGTTGTATGAAAGCCGACTTTAAAGTTTCGTCCAGGCTGGGGAGCGGAACCTTTTAGGTAGGATGTATGAGCCCTCGCTTCTTCGTCAGTCAGATTGGTTGCGCCAACATAAACATTGGTACTTCCGCCCAAAGCGGGTATGGTATAGGAAACACGCGCATCTACCAAGGTATAACCATCTGTCGCGGTTTCGTTTGCGGCTGTATTTTTTTGGTCATAGTAATTCACCACGCTGAATTGCGCATCCCAAGAACCGCGTTCAAAATTCAATTCTGTACCCAAGCGGGTAGGTGATGTTCGCGGTAAATAATCACCGGTATCTAGTTCAGCATTCACGGTATCGCCCCAAGCGGTTAATTTAAAATTGGGGTGAATACGCCAGACCAATTCAACTTCTAAGCCGTAAAGAGTCGCGTCATCTTGCGAAAAAATGAACACGGGTAGGACTTCTTCATGCCCATGCTCTTCTTCCACTTCACCGATCGCTTCTTCTTCGGGAAATAGATCTTCGGTGCTTAGGCCGGTGTTATTCAACGAGTAATAATCAGAAATTTTATTGTAAAATAGGTTAACAACAAAACCGAAGTCGCCTTCAAATTTACGCAAGCTTATATCGATGTTGTTGGACGTTTCTTTTTCAGCGTTTCCTACGTATTCCAAATGCAACTCACCGTCGTCTTCATGAATTTCAAATAGGGCGCCAGCTTCAAAAGTGCGCGTTGCCAAGTGGGGGCCTGCTGAAAACAACTCGGAAGCGTTGGGCGCTCGCTCGGCGTGCGCGACAGAAAATCCCAAGTTATAACCCGGCGTAAAATCCCATACGACACCGGCTGATAGGCTAGTCGGTGTAAACGTGAACTCATCAAAGGCTTGTATGCCATCTTCTTCGCCTTCATGGCCATGTTCCAGTACAATATCGTCTGCACGTAAAGTGACTTGTTCAATTCGTGCACCTACCTGCCATAAAAGATTGCCCACATGCTTTTCTTCTATTAAAGCAATAGCAATTTCTTGTGTTTTTGAAGGGGGCGTAAAAGCTTCTTCACCGACAGCTTCAAAGTCGCTCGTTTTAGTTTCGAGCGAAAACGCCCCTTTCCAGCCCGCAAATTCTTTATGCAGTAAATCTACACGCGCTTGCAACGTCGTATTTTTAAACACGGTACCTTCTTCTTCATGTTCTTCGCCTTCAGCTTCTTCCTCTTCGCCTTCCTCATGAATTTCGACATGCTGATAATCGGTATAACCAATACGCGTATTAATGGCATTGAAGTAAGGACTGTCTAATTGTAGGTCGCTTAATAGTTGCCAGCGGTCTTGCTTGAGATCTGATAATACGCTTTCTTCTTCATGCTCTTCTTCCATGCCTTCATGTTCTTCCTCTTCTTCGCCGTGACCATGGCCGGGAATACCGTTAAGACGATCGAGGCGGCCATAGGACAAGCCGATGTGGCCATTATCTAACAGCCAGCTAGCGCCCAGGTTAAACCCACTGCTTTTGGAGGCGCTGTTTTCAAGCTTGCCGCCTTCATGTTCGTCATGACCTTCTTCTTCATGCTCTTCTTCCGTTTCCAATTCGGCAAGCCCTGGAATATCGTAATCGCTGCTTTCCCGCCAAAAACCATCCACATGGAATGCTACATGATCATTCCCGCCTGTGTAGGCACCAGAGAACGCGGTTTCATCGTTTACTGAGTTATATTCGCTTAGAAAAGCGGCTTTTTGTTCGCTGTCTTTGGGCACGCGGTCATCAACAATATTGACGACGCCACCAATCGCACCCGAACCATAAAATAAGGTCGCGGGGCCGCGTAAAATTTCGATTTGCTGAGCCGTGCTGGCTTCAACAGACACCACATGGTCAGGCCCTATGCGCGAAGCATCGCCGGCATCTAGACCGTTTTGTGTAATCAGTACTCGCGGCCCATCCAAACCTCGAATAACAGGGCTGCTGGCCACGCCACCATAAGAAGTACTGTGCACGCCCACTTCATTTTTCAACGTTTCGCCAAGGGTAGAAGCCTGTTTTTTTCGCAAGGCATCACCGGCTAAAACAGATACCGGCTGGGCCGATTCGATTTTGGAGGCATGAATCGGAATACCTATCACATCAACAATTTCAAGAATGCCTTTTGATAAGGTAATCGTCAAGGGCCCAGTATCTTCCCCGTGGAGGTGCAAAATTTTATGGTTAAAATTATTTGCCTCTACATGGAGTTCATCAATATTGTTGAGAGGGATATCAAAATTACCCTTTTTATCTGTTTGATAAGGCGTGTTACTACCCATCACTTCGATACGAGCGCCTGCTATGTCCACGCCATTTTCATCAACCACTTTACCGCTTAGGGCATGACTATTGGTTGATATGACTGCAATCGCCGCAGCGAGTAGTTTGTACTTCATGGTTCACTCCAATGGATTAAAATAGTTTTTGTTGTTTCTTCACAGCTGTACAACGTGCCAAGGTTCAGGAAAAATCCAAGGTCAGCACCAAACGTGGTGAGACGTCACTTGCCAGCGGCGAGCGATGCACCAGCCCGTGACCCTCGTTACCTTCCCAATATTCGCCTTTCAGCAACGCCACATCACCTAGGCTGAGTTGTTTTTGCATGGCACCGGCTTTCGGACTTACAGTATTATTGCCAAGATAATCAACCTGTTCTGATGAATGCCAGAACGTGCCTGGACCGGCATAAGTACACAGCAAACGGCATGGTATGCGATCGACATGAAATTTAGGGCACATGGCTTTGCGCAATACCGCCATACGCACACCCACATGCTCCAGCTCGAATAAACAGCTGAACATGTCGACCAATAACACGACATCGTCAATTAATGCTTGGCGGCCATTTGGTAAAGGCAAGGTATTCGCTAGTTGATCCGAGACTAACGCGGGGCGCTCGATAAAGCGCGTTTGCCAATGGGGTGCCACGTGAACCAATTGTTCAGCATAGCTGTGCAGATCACTCGCAAGGCTGCGCTGCCATATGGCGATATTGATCTCGGGCTGATAAATATCGGCCAATGCACTTGGGTGAAAATCTGCCGCTACGCTAGGCGCAGGTCCGGATGTTGATCTCACGGGCGATATCAATTCTGCGGAAGATGAAATAGAGCTTGCTCGCATACATAATGCCTCGCTTTGTTAAGCTGCTGCTTCCCAAACTGGAAAAGGATCCGCCAGGCTTTGCCAATAGATTTTACCCGCTAGTAATTCTTCGTCGGTTAATAAACACTGGTCCAGTGCCTGCACAACTTGGCACTGATCTAAACCTTGGCCAATAAACACCAACTCCTGACGCATATCGCCAAACGGTTCTACCCAGTTTCCGTGAATGAATGCCAAGGTCTCTTCATCGTCTGGCCAATGTTCTTTTGGGGTAGCGTGCCAAAACATACCGGCAGCGCCATAACGGGCAATGCCGCCAGCCTGGCTCCACTGACCTGCAAATTCAGAGCGCGTGGCTAACCAAAAATATCCTTTAGAGCGAATCAATTTCCCTGTGAGATTTTTATTATGTAAAAAATCATAAAACTTCTGTGGGTGAAAAGGCTTGCGTGCCCGATAGACAAAACTAGCAATGCCATATTCTTCGGTTTCAGGCACATGCTCGCCACGCATTTCTTTTAGCCAGCCAGCGGCTTGTTGGGCTTTTTCAAAACTGAATTTTCCTGTACCTAAAACGTCCCCTAAATTAACGCCTCCATTTTGAATCATGACAATGCTGGCATCTGGGTTGAGTGTTTGAATAACTGCTTTGGTACGCTGAAGCTCGTCTTCATTCACTAGGTCGGCCTTGCTGATTAAAATCACATCAGCAAATTCAATTTGATCTACTAACAAATCTGCTACTGTACGCTCATCGTCTTCACCAAGATTTTCGCCAGTATCCTGCAGGTATTGCGCTTCATTGTAATCGCGCAAAAAATTAGCCGCATCCACCACAGTGACCATGGTGTCTAACTCGGCCACATCTGAAAGACTGATTCCGTCTACATCAGCAAAAGTAAAAGTCTCCGCCACAGGTAACGGCTCAGAAATGCCTGTGGACTCAATCACCAAATAATCAAAACGACCTTCCTCGGCAAGTTTGCGCACTTCAATCAGTAGATCTTCGCGCAGCGTGCAGCAAATACAGCCATTGCTCATTTCCACCAATTTTTCTTCGCTTCGATTTAGGGTGATTTCATTCTTTACCGCGGTGGCATCAATATTCACCTCACTCATATCGTTCACAATCACTGCAACCCGTCGATTGTCTCGGTTGTGCAAAATATGGTTGAGAACAGTTGTTTTACCAGCCCCTAAAAAGCCGGACAACACTGTGACGGGTAATTTTGAAATCGGCAAGCCTGTTTTTTTTGATGCTGGTTGAGATGTGATCATTGAGGAGTTTCCATGTGTAACTCCGTGACGGCTTGGGCCGCCAAGAGCTGCCGATTGATAAGATGACCAGCTATCAACGAAATGCCGGCCGCCGCCGCGTAGTAAGCTTCTAAAGATTCGTCTGCGTAGATTCCCAATGTCATTAACGAGATACCCAAACTTGCCAGCAGACTGGGCACAACACGACTGTGCTTTCTCCACCCCGAAGGAAATGACAACATGGCAAACGCGATCATAGCCGCGCTCAACCAAAGATGAGCGGAATCGCTGGTTAAATAAACAACCCCTAAAAACGAGGTACCTGTGGCGGCTAGCGTGGGTAGTACGACACAGTGAATCATGCACAGCCCTGAGCACGCAGCACCTAAAATATCTTTCATGACGTTAATTCCGATATGATATACCATATCATTATCGCGCCGAAAGAAACGCTGTGTCAATAGTCTTTTTCTGCGGTAAGGTCTTTACTCGCAAGCGCCTTAGCGAGATCTGGCCACGATTAGTGGAATAATGGACACCTTGGCCATGCAAGCTATTGATTGATAAGAGTTTTATTTTTGAAACTATGTTATTCCAGCGGCGCCCTCTCCCTGCTAACGACACAGACTAATTTCCGGATGACTGAAAGTCGAATAGCTTATATTGCCTTGACTTGACCTTCTTATTAAGATCGAGATGATACAAACCTAATAAGTCGATGTGCACACGTCTATAAGGTGATATAGCGGATAATAGTTCTGGCGTTAATTCAAACCCATCTCTCTTTAATTTCTGCAGTGCTTTCGTCATAGCGTTCACGTTGTGAAGTGAAGTGGACCCCTCTGTCGAGACAATATTTTCATGATTTAAGATATATTATTGTTGCAGTTCCTGTGTACCCTGTGAAAGATAAGCTCAAGAGTGTGGTAAAGCTGTGGGCAACGTCTTTTTGTTGTTGATAAAATTCTCCTGACGTCGCTGCATCGAACGTTTGGTGCGGGCGTTCAGTGTTGTAAAAATGGAAATATTTCTTCAGCGCTTTTCGCAATGTGACCGTCGTTGCGTATTCATTAAGGTATATTTCTTCGTACTTTACCGAGCGCCATAAACGCTCAATGAAAATATTGTCCATACAGCGCCCTTTGCCGTCCATGCTGATCTGGATGTCGTGATCTGTTAATACTCCGGGAAAGGCTTTGCCCGTAAACTGGACGCCCTGATCTGTGTTGAAAATTTTCGGCTTGGGATAAAGTCTTAGCGCTCGCTCCAAAGCGCTCACGCAGAAACTGTCTTCCATGCTAGCGGATACCTCACAAGACAATACCTTACGGCTATACCAATCCATAACCGCAACGAGATAGACAAACCCGCTAGGAAGTCGAATATAGGTGATACCTGTACACCAGACCTGATTCGCGTGGTCTACCACCAATCCATTTAGAAGATATGGGTACACCTTGTGATTAGAGCAGGACTTACTGGTATTCGGGCTGGGTGCGACAGATTTCAAGCCCGTTTTTTGCATTAAACGCCTTACACGTTTGCGATTCACCTGATGCCAAATACGACGTAAATAGTCGCGCATTTTGCGACTTCCATAAAATGGGTGGCAAGTATACTCTTCGTCAATCAGTCGCATTAAGTTAAGGTTCTCTTCTGTTTCGGCTGCCCAATCTGTATTCAGGTAGTAACTCGCTCGAGGTAAACTCAATAATTCACGTTGTCGCATAATACTTAGCTGCCTATGATCGCGCTCAATCAGCACGATTTTCTCAGGGTTGCTCAGTCTAGATATCCCGTCTTTTTTTTAAGCCAATCTACTTCTACTTTCAGCCGCCCAATTTGACTGTATAGCTTGTCCTTTCATCTTCGGAATCGCTAGATTGTTGACTTCCCCCCCCCTGCTGAAGATATCAGCCGATTCGTCGAGTAACAACTTCTTCCATGCATTAACCTGCGTGGTGTGAACCTCAAATTCAGAAGCAATTTGATTGACTGTCTGTCTGTTGGCCCTTCAGGGCCGCTATGGCAACTT
The DNA here is from genome assembly GCA_047616325.1 of Lentisphaeria bacterium. GTDB lineage: Bacteria > Pseudomonadota > Gammaproteobacteria > Pseudomonadales > Cellvibrionaceae > JBLHGN01. The sequence continues at coordinate 7,939 of JBLHGN010000034.1, read as the reverse complement.
TTGCTTTGAACTTGGCTGGCAATGTTTTACGCTTCATAGTGGTCTCTCGATTCAGTGATTTTTATTCTAACTCACTGTCTCAATTTCGGAGGCCACTATACAGTGGATGGCTAAAGAAAATGGATTTGCAATCGGTAAGCCCCGAATGGATTTACCAGTACATATTGACAGACAAGAAAGCAGGCGGTGATTTACATGCCTATTTGCGTTGTCAGAAGAAGCGATATGACAGTCCAGATCGTCGAGGTCAGCTTAAAAATTGAGTTAGCATTGATGATCGCCCTGCGGTAGTGGATGAGCGTAGTAGAGTTGGCGGCCGGGAAATGGATATTATTATTGGTAACCCAGGCGGGTCAGTATTGATGACGCCTGTTGAAAGAAAAGCGCGATTCACCTTAATAGCCTCAGCTCCCAACAAAACAGCGGAGGCAGCTAAGAACGCAATACTGGAAACCCTTTCTCCCTTAGCTGCTGATATTGAAACGCTAACCTATGATAATAGGTTAGGAGTTCGCGCTACATGAAGCGATGTCACAAGTGCTCAATGCACCGGGGCATTTTGCTCATCCCTACCACTCACGGGAGCGTGGTCTTAATGAGAATACCAATGGCTTGATTCGTCAGTACGCGCCCAAAGGCACAAGCTTCGACAACATGACGCGCGAAGATGTTGAAAAAATTATGACCAAATTAAATAAACGCGAAGAAAATTTTTAGGCTTTTGCACCCCAAATCAGGTATGGTTTGGGACCAATCCACCGATTGCACTAGCGAGTTGAATCCAGGCCGTCTGCTCGTCTAGTGTTAGTAATTTTGTATTCTGACTAAAGCTTTCGGATAAATGAAACGCCGTCGCCAAATGTCGCTAGACAAATTTCAATGCGCAGGTCTTTATGAAGCTTTTTATTCAAATTATTGATCGCCAGCGTTTCGACACTTTGATCGTTACTGTCAAGAATTTTACCCCCCCAAAGCATATTGTCGATCATAATAATGCCGGACGGTTTCACCAGTTTAAGGGCCGCCTCGTAGTAGGTGTCATACTGATCTTTATTAGCATCAATATAGGCAAAATCAAACGTGTTTTCTTGGCCTTGCGCAATTAAGTCGTAGGTAATTTCAACGGCATCGCCTACATGACAAAGCCCTTTGTGGGCGACACCGGCTTGGCGCCAATATTCTTGAGCTGTATCTGCGCACTCCCGATCAATTTCACAACACACGAGCATGCCATCGTCGGGCATAGCCAAAAGCAACGACAAACTTGAGTAGCCTGTAAAAACACCTATTTCAAGGCCTTTTGTATATCCTAGCGTTTTGATAAAAAAGGCGAGAAAAGCCGCCTCTTCGGGCATAGTCATATAATCGGCATCCGGCCGATTTTTTATGGTTTCAAGGCGACACCTCTTGAGCGTGTCGTGCTCTCTAATTCCGTAACGACGGGCGTAAGCTAATAACTTGGCGGTATTTAAATCGGCACTACGGTAAGCCATTTTTTTGTCCTTAGCTCCTAAGCTATCTTTCGTTTGCAAGCAGCTTTACGAGTGCCTCTATGGTATCGAAATCATCTACTGTCATTTCAGAAAAATTTACCGTAAAGTCGAGTTCGCTCTCCATAAACCCAAGCAATTCAATTAGTGCGAAGCTATCGATTAAACCACTTGTAAATAACTCTTCAGTATCTGTCAGGCTCGCAACATCCACATCTAGACTGTCTTGTAAAAATTGTTTAATTTTTGCTCCTACATCGCTCACTTTGGCAGTCACCTGTTCGGTAAATATATTTATTGGTCAATAGACGGCTTAATTGGCCAGTTGCACATGCCCCGTTTTTAATTGATATGCGCTGCAATCAGCTTGGCTGTTTCTGGACTTTGTAATATTTCAAGGTGTTCACCTGCAGCTTCGCCAAGATATACAGGCCCCCTTAACCTGGAGTGCCAACACAGGCTCGGTTCAACAATATGTCCATATTGCTCGGCGGCACGCACAATTAATGTTGGCCCGCTAAAGGTCGGATGACCTTTTAGATAGGCCTGCGTGGCTTTGCCTCGTATAATTGCCAATAATTCCACTTTTCTTACTTCACGTGCCGACATTTTAACTGATGTAGAATTATTAGTGATTATGTTTTGAATATTACCTATCTGAACTCTAATTTTTTTGATTAGTGATTTCAGTGTAAGTGACCATGGCCGAGTGAGCGCGCCCGGCAGTACCGTATCTAACATAATCAACCCCGACACCTCGCACCCATTTTGGGTTAATTGTCTGGCAATTTCAAATGCTAATACACCACCAAAAGAAACGCCTCCAAGCGCTAACCTGGGGGGGGTGTTTTTACTTAAGGTATTTTCGACCGCATGTTTGTAGATGGCGTCGACATACAGAGAGGCAAGGTAAGAGACCGTGAAGTCATTGTTCTGTTTGGCGTGTTTGAAAAACAATTTCTCCTGTGGCACATAGATACCAAAGCAAGCAAAATCACCAGAAAGATTTTTTGCCAGAGGGCTATACAGGGTAATTCCGCATATAAGATAGAGGGATGGCTTTCCTTTGCCGCTGTTTAACGGCATCACCATATTTTGGATTTGTATTTTTGGTTTTATTTTTATTTTTTCGCTTATCTTTTCTTTTGTTTGTAAGACAAGTTCGACAACTTTCGCTACGCTCTTTTGTTCAATAAGTTGGCTATCTAACTGGACATCTAGCATTTGGCTAATCTCCTCTTAAAAGTTTGCCAGGGGCGTTGTTTCGCTCCATGAAATTGGAGCATTTACGTCTTGCACACTCACACCATACCTTCGATTAAGTAAATCACACAGCTGCTTTTCGAACTCACGATTAGTCGAAGCTTTAACCTGTTGATTTATGATGTCTGGTATTGACATTATTTCCTACCAAGTATGTTTCTGACGAATTCACGCAAATTTTATATGTGGCGCGTCGTTTTTCGACTTCCTGTTAGTAAATTATTTGCTCTATTCCTTCGTATGCTTGAGCAGGTTTCACAGTTTGATGTTGGGGTCTAAAAACGGCCGAGTTACCGTGCTCGGTATAGTTCAATAACTGTATGGCCATTGTTTCCGATTCTTTCTAGCATAAATTCTGACGCGCAATAATACATCATTTAGATTGAAGAGTGCATTGCTTAATTCCAGTTTTGTCTCCGTAAATGCCAAAAGGTCCGTTTCAGCTTTGTTTTTTTGCCAAAATATTGATGGCCAACTTGGTGGCCTAATCGATAAACTAATAGATTATAGTGGCCAAATATCTCAGGTGTATGACGTAAACGCGCCAATAAAGTCGGCTAATTTTTATGTAAGGTCTCTGCCCAATGATCTTGCCACTCCACCCGGCTAGAGAATATCGGCCGTTGTTAAATACTCGACAGCTACCGGCGCCCAGCCCTAGCATCATTTTATGCGACATGCGATAATTTTGATCCCTTACGATTGCCAGCAGTTCATCTGGACCACCCCATGCTTATAGATAAAATTCGTGAAATCGCCCTGCCCATACGTGCTAATGTACAGCAAGCCGAAGTCGAGCGCGTGGTGCCGGCACAAAACATTCAAGCGCTTCAACAGATTGGCTTTTTTCGCAGTTTGCAACCTGCGGCCTATGGTGGCACGGAGTTATCCTTAGGTGAATACGCTGAGGCAGTTGTAGTGCTTGCCGGAGCTTGTGCGTCAACTGCATGGGCAAGTGCACTGCTGGCTAATCATTCTCATGGGGTGGGATTGTTTTCGCAGAAAGCACAGCAGGAGGTTTGGGGGCAAGATGCCAATACCCTTATTTCGTCTTCTGTCGCACCGCTCGGGAAATGTGAGAAAGTGGATGGGGGTATACGGCTTTCGGGGCATTTTGGCTGGTCCTCAGGTTGCGATTACGCACAATGGGCCGTGTTAGGCTACAAAGATATAAACGAATATGGTCAATTGGGCCCCATGTTTGCGCTGATTCCGAGAACGGAATACACCATACTGGATGACTGGGACGCCGCAGCGCTTTCCGGCACGGGCAGCAAAACACTGGTGGTAGATGATATATATGTTCCAGAACATCGCTGCGAGTCACTTATTGCATTAAATATAGGGGTGAGCAAAGGCTTCGGCAGCCACTCTGGAGGTTTGTCTTATCTGCCGTTCTCGCCGATCTTCTCCATTGGATTCTCATGTGTTGCACTGGGTATTGCTAAGCGCGCATGTGAAGTATATAAAGAAAAAACAACACATCGTGTGCGCGCATACACAGGCGCGAAGGTTAGTGAAAGCGTTCCTGCGTATATGCGTTTAGCTGAATCTACCAATCAACTTGCTTCGGCCCATGAACTGCTCAGAAAAGACTGGCGCGAAATGGACGCCTGCGTAGTAAACAGCAGCATGCCAGACCCCGAAAGTGTTTTGAAGTGGCGCGTGCATCAAAGTTATGCGACCAAAATGTCCATTGAAGCGGTAGACAGAGTCTTTGCTGCTGCCGGCGGTGGCAGCTGGTTTAGGTCTAATGAACTACAGCGCCTATTTCGCGACGTGCATATTTGCGGTAGTCACGCGCAAACAGATTATGACGTTGCCGCAAAAACCTACGGCTATCACTTGATGGGTTTACCGGTGGACCCTGAAAACTACTAATTTTGCGTCGACTCGCCTTATGCTTTATCGAGGATAATATGAATGGTTTCACCAAGGAACGATTCCAATAGCGCTTATCCCTCAATGCCCTTGAGCGACACGAGCTTTTTGGACGATCTGGTGCGGCGGCATTGCGCCCTTGCGCCTGGGAAGTTGGCGATCAAATTTCAAGACAAATGCATTACCTACGGAGAGCTAGGCAAACGTGTTGATTCTCTCGCGCACTATCTTCGTCAAAACGGCGTGCAAACCGGTGATTTTGTAGCGGTACTTCTCGACCCCAGTGAACACATTGTAATCGCCCTGCTGGCCATAACACACATAGGAGCTATATATGCCCCGCTCGACCCCGAACATCCAAATGCGCAGCTGCAAGCAAAATACCAAAGCATCGATGCGGTATGCACCATCACTCAGCAACACTATGGCGACCGCTTTCTTGGCTGGGCGAAGCAAACCTTAATCGTTGAACATTTAGCCCTGAGCCCAAACACTACGATAACTCCAGCAGCTGCGCCAAATAGAAATTTGGATGCACCAGCATGTATGTTTTTTACTTCGGGCACCACAGGCAGCGGCAAAGGTGTATTGGGCAGCGCTAGGGCAATGCGAAACGCAATTTGCGAACCCGCCCAATCTCTGCACTTTAGCAATGCCGACACCTTAAATTCCATTGCCCGCTACGCGTGGAGTATTAGCATGTTGGAGCTAATGGCCCCGCTAGTTTGTGGCGGCACCACCTTGATTCTAGAATCCAAAAAAGCAATGGAACTGGAATGGCTGAAAAGCCAGGTTGAGCTGTGCACCACTTTTCACTGCCCGCCCGCCTTGTTAAGAAATTTTGCCCACCATATTCAACAACAACACCCCAACAACAGCACTTTTACTGCCATCCGTCTTGTATGGTATGGCGGTGATACCTTTGCCCCCAGCCACATTGATACCTTACATGAGATTTTCCCCAATGCCCTTATCGCTACCGCTTATGGATGTACCGAAATTTTTGGCTTAAGCCATATACATTTTTACCCGCGCAAACACACACACAAGGTACTTATTGGAAAACCTGTACCTGGCATAGAGCAGATAGTCTGCGACGAAAACTATCAGCCCATTACGGCAAGCCATATTGGAGAAATATTATTGGCCGGTGACCGAGTTGCCAGCCAATATTGGCGTGCACCAGAAATTGATTCAGAAAAATTCGTTAGTGTGCAAAATAAGCGTTACTTTTTAACCGGAGACTACGCACTATTGCACGAATCAGGCGACCTCGAATTTTTGCAGCGCAAAGACACCCAAGTAAAAATTCGAGGTATTCGCATAGAACTCGGAGAAGTTGAACAGCTTCTTAATGCCCACGTCTCGGTTCAAGAAGCCATTGTCTTGGCCGTAGATACGCACGAGAAAAAAACCCAGCTCGATAACACCAATACAGAAGAGCGCGAACTGCGCGCCTACCTAGTAGCCAAAAATGGCGCCATAAACATTGAAACACTCAAAGATCTAATTAGACAAAATCTACCCGATTACATGATGCCGTCACGCTGGCTTTTACTCGACGCCCTACCAGTGACAGAAAACTTTAAAGTAAATAGAAAACTATTAGCAACCTTAAAAGAAGACCATGTCGAACCTGTCTCGCTTGTCGGTACTGCTGCAAAAATTTCTGAAGTTTGGACCGAGGTTACAAGAAGAGTGACGTTTTCAAATACTGACAATTTTTTTGAAAGCGGTGGAAATAGCCTTACAGCAACCCAGTTGGCAGTAAAACTCGGCCGTAAATTTAGTACGAAAATTGAAGTGGCCGACGTATACCGCAACCCAACACTTGCAGCTCAAACCAAACTTATTGAACTTGCTTTAGCTCCTGGGCAAAAAAAATCATCAACTCTCCCAGTTAACGAACCTGGATCTCTGGTCACTCGCATTAATGCAACGCAGGGTCAAATTGGTTTGTTTTTTCGCGAAATGCTCGCGTGTCAAGGGCATTCAATTACTTGCGCACGTTATATTTTTTCGCAAGAACCCTTTAACGAGCAACAGGTTAAACAAGCAATACTTATATTATTAGAACGTCACCCAACGCTTAGAACAAATATAAAAATTAGTCGACCTTATTTGGAACTTATTGAAAACCACTATACCATCGATAATCTTACTGTTATTCGCTTGCAAGCAGGCTCGTCACTAGAAGTGAATGCCGATTTGCCCTTAATTAAACACCTGCATAAATTTGACGTAAGCAAAAGCCCATTGCTTTGCGCTATTGTTAGCCCAATGAAAGAAGGTGGTGAAATACTGCAGTTGACAGGTCATCATATTGCTTGCGATGATAACTCGCTGGGGCGCATTTCCAAAGAGTTTGTAGCGATTTACGATTCCATTCGCACTAACACACAATTAATATTGCCCACAGTAAGTGAAAATTACACTGAATTTGCTCAACAACAATACAATGCCATTGTGTCTGGCGTTTATTCGGAAAGGGCAAAAGCTGCTGCTCAAGACTTGGTAAGGTTATTACCGCAATGTCAAAATAAGGTATTGCTCGATGCTGATAAAGTCAGCCGCGCATCGTCTTCGCATTTCGAAAAACAACTACAGTGTGATTTAAGTAACAGTGTGTTTTCTCATTTTATTGCGGCACTTTCCTGGGCCTTATACCACATATCTACGCGTACCGATTTTGTGTTTTGCGCGCACTCCGCATTACGCAGGGATAGCGACGTCTCCCCCACCGTAGGCATGTACATTAACTTAGTGCCAGTTGTTACAGGCTACGACCCCAAACATAGTATTCCGCAGCATATAGAAAGAACCTTACAAGACTTTAACCGAGCTATGTCGCTAAGCGATATTCCCTACGAAGTGATATTGAATGACAATGAAACGCTAAAAAAAGCAAAAAAGTTTCCTTTTGATGCATTTGTAAATGAGCTTTCATTTGTTGAGGAGTTCCTGCCAAACTACAGAAACGAAATCGTTCAAGAGGCATTTGCCACCAACACCAACGAAATGAATGTGACCGTTGTTGAAACGCTGAAAGGTAAATTTCTGCATTTGGAAAGCCCATCTGTTAATAATATTGACGAGATTCACCATCGGGTATTTGACTACATGCGTGAATTCTTAGTACTTATTGAATAGAAAGTCACATAAACCGCATCTACTAAACTGGTTCTTCGCTACATTACGTGGGTAGATCAAACTCTAGTTTCGCCCCAAGTAGGTATGCAATAGCAATAAAATTTTTATCACTTCGATAGCCGCGAGCTTTACTTTTAGCGGCTTGTATCAAGCCA
>JBLHGN010000033.1:0-20207 GCA_047616325.1 Lentisphaeria bacterium | reverse complement strand
AATAGCACCAGTCCACTCTCAAAATTAGTAAAGCATAGATTGAAAATTATCCAATTTATGCGCCCAATTGGGTCAGTATTCGAGCGGGTTGTTATTGCAAAATTTGTCAATATTGGAAAATATATGATTAACTCAGCGGTTGTATTTAGCAAGATCGGTGTTTTTAAGTCGGCAAGTAAGGGAATAAAAATTGATTATGGCCAATTGGTGAAGGACATAGTAATACCTCTACTTGGCATTATTGTTTTTTTATTCTTGTGGTCTATAGCCGCCAAAAACATCGATACTTCCTTGGGTGAATTTCCTGGGCCAAGTGCTGTAATGGAACAGTTTCAGTCGCTTTATTATGAGCACAGTGCCGAGAGAGAAAAAGAAGACGCGTTTTATTTGCGACAAGATAAACGCAATGCAGAACGCGTGGAAAGAGACCCAGATTATGACCCAAAAACTCGATCGTATACGGGTAAAGAAACCTTTCTCGACCAAATTGTCACAAGCCTAATAACCGTTATGAGTGGCTTTATCGTAGCGGCAGTTATAGCAGTTCCCTTAGGTATAGCTGTCGGTTTGAGTAAAACGCTCAATACGGCAATTAATCCTGTGATACAGATATTTAAGCCTGTATCTCCGTTGGCATGGTTGCCATTGGTTACTATGGTGGTGAGCGCACTTTACACCAGCCCGGACCCAATAGTGCCTAAGTCATTTATAAATTCCTTGATTACTGTGTCATTGTGTTGCTTGTGGCCGATGGTAATTAATACTTCTTTTGGTGTGATTTCAATCGACAAAGATTTGATAAATGTGAGTAAGGTGATTCGCCTTTCAGCGTTCAAGCATATTCAAAAAGTGGTAATTCCTGCGTCGATACCGATGATATTTACTGGGATGCGACTTTCTTTAGGCATTGCTTGGATGGTGCTCATCGCAGCAGAAATGCTCGCGCAAAATCCGGGGCTTGGAAAATTTGTATGGGACGAGTTTCAAAATGGAAGCTCGAATTCTCTTTCCAGAATTATGGCAGCAGTGGTGGTAATAGGCTTTATCGGTTTCCTATTGGATAGAGCCATGCTGCAACTACAGAAGTGGATTTCCTGGGATAAATCAACAGCGATACGTTAAATTAACTGAATCAGCGTAAGGCAATAGTTATGGCAGTACTTTTAGATATCAGTCAAATTTCGATGGATTTTCCGACCCCTCAGGGACCCTTTTCGGCCCTGAAAAATGTTGACTTGAAAATATCCAAGGGCGAATTTGTTTCCCTTATTGGTCACTCGGGTTGTGGTAAATCCACGGTATTAAATATTGTGGCCGGACTCTATCAGGCCACTCAGGGTGGCGTCATATTAAACGGTAAAGAGGTTCGTGAACCAGGCCCCGAACGGGCCGTAGTTTTTCAGAATCACTCCTTGCTGCCGTGGCTCACCGCATTTGACAACGTCGCTTTGGCAGTCAACCAAGTATTTGGTTCCACGAAAAGCAAAGCCGAAAAACGCGAATGGATTGAACATAACCTGTGCTTGGTGCATATGGATCACGCCATGCACAAGCGCCCAGATGAGATTTCTGGCGGTATGAAGCAGCGCGTAGGTATTGCACGGGCATTGGCGATGGAACCGGAAGTGCTGTTAATGGATGAACCCTTCGGTGCTTTGGACGCTTTGACGCGGGCTCATATGCAAGATTCTTTGATTGAGATACAAAACGAGTTAAATAACACCGTTATTATGATCACCCACGACGTTGACGAGGCCGTTTTGCTGTCCGATCGCATCGTCATGATGACTAATGGCCCCGCAGCGACAATCGGTGAAATCTTAGAGATCGATATTGAGCGGCCACGCGATCGCTTAGCCCTGGCCAAAGATGCTAAGTACACACATCTGCGCGCAGAAGTCTTGAAGTTTCTTTATGAAAAGCAACGTAAGGTTGAAGGTTTTGGTAGTAAAAAAAAGTTAGCAGCGACACATAATACTAAAAAAGTTCAAGCTGCATAGTAGTAGGCAACTAGTAGTAAAAACTAGTAGCAACAAATGCCAGTGAAAAGTTGGTGATTTTTTGTTAAATATTTATTAATAATCCTTTTGACTAATATGGGAGTCAACTATGAAAGTAAGCAAAAACATTTTGGGGGCAGCAGTTTCGAGTATTGCTATGGGGATGTGTGTTTCGGCTTCTGCGGATAGTTTTACTGACGCGTTAACATCGGGGAAAACATCCGCCGATGTTCGTCTGAGATATGAAAGTGTTGCGCAGGATAATGCCGCGGATGACGCTACCGCTTTAACTATCCGTACTCGGTTGGGTTACACGACTGGCTCGTTTGAAGGTTTGTCTGCAACCGTTGAGTTTGAAGATTCTCGCATTGTGGCCAGCGTTGATGAATACACAGTTGAACCAACGGGTTTTAATCCTGGTGAATATTCGGTGATCGCTGATCCTGAAGTCACTGAATTGGATCAAGGTTTTTTACAGTATAAAGCGGGAATGTTCACTGCAAAATTGGGTCGGCAAGTAATGACCTTCGATAACCACCGTTTTCTAGGTCATGTCGGTTGGCGTCAAGATCGTCAAACCTTTGATGGTCTGGCTTTAAATATAAAACCTTCTGACGAGCTATCTATAAGCTATAACTACATTGGCGAGCGCAAACGAATTTTTGCCGAAGTTACAGATGTGAAATCCAATGATCATTTGGTTAATGCCTCATACAAAACCCCCGTGGGAACGCTGACGGGTTATGGCTATTTTCTTGAGCTAGATAACGATACCGATAATGCTCTGGATACTATTGGTGTTCGTTTTAGCGGTAGAACTGATGCTGGTAGCACCAAAATTATATACACAGGTGAATACGCGACCCAGAGCAGTGAGTCTGGTGGTGCTGATTACGATGCTTCCTATCTGGATTTGGAAGTTGGTGCTGTATTTGGCGGGGTAAAAGTTTTGGGTGGTTATGAGGTGCTGGGATCAGACGAAGGCCTCTATGGTTTCTCTACTCCATTAGCTACTTTACACAAATTTAATGGTTGGGCTGATATATTTTTGGGTACACCGGACGCAGGCTTGCAAGACCTTTCGCTGACTGTCAGCGGTAAAGTATTAGGCGGCGGTTGGAAAGTAGCTCTACATGATTTCTCGACTGATGAATCTGGTGCCAATGATGATTTGGGCAGTGAAATCGACGCTAGTTTCGGACGCGGGTTTGGTAAAATATATAACGCTGGAATCAAGCTGGCGAGCTATAACTCTGGTGATGTTGGCGTCGATACTGACAAAATATGGTTGTGGGTAGGCGCAAAGTTTTAAGCGAAGCACGTCCGAGTATTTTTGGGCCATCGGCAAGTGTTTTTATGCGAGCTGATGGTCCTTTTTTGTTGTTTAGATCACTAAAACCCCCGCTGTAGCGAGGGTTTTATCTTTATATCGCGACAAGATTTACATCTTATCCATCACTTGAATCCCCAGCAGCTGTAATCCCATTTTCAGGGTGTTGGCTACCGTCTTGCTCAATTCAAGACGGCTCTCCCTAATGTCCTCGCGCACATCCGATTTCAATATCGGACAGGCCTCGTAAAACGTCATAAACATACTGGCAAGTTCGTATAGATAGGTACAAAGCGTATGAGGGTAGGCTTCTTCACCTACGGCCTCGATAATTTCCGCCAGCTGCAAGGTTTTTAGCGCGAGCGTTCTTTCCTGTGGTTCGGTGATAATTAGGGGGGCGCTGTGGGTCTCCATACTGCACTCGGCCTTATTGAAAATACTGCGAATACGGGTGTAGGCATATTGCATGTAGGGGCCAGTGTTACCTTCGAAGCTGAGCATCGACTCCCAATCAAAGATATAGTCGGTGGTGCGTGTTTTGGCGAGATCGGCATATTTTATTGCGCCAATACCCACCTTGGCGGCGACACTGGAAATTTCGTCCTGCGACAGCGCTGAGTTTTTTTCCCGTACAACGGAGTCGGCGCGTTGGATGGCCTCGTCGAGTAAGTCGGCCAGTTTTACCGTGCCGCCGGTGCGGGTTTTAAAGGGTTTGCCGTCTTTGCCGAGCATCTTGCCAAAGGCGTGGTGCTCCAGTCTAACTTCCGGGTCTACAAACTGTGCTTTGCGAGCGGCGGCAAACACTTGTTTCATGTGCAGCGACTGGCGATCGTCGATAAAGTATAAAATGCGATTGGCGTGCAGCGTTCGTGTGCGGTGCCGTATGGCGGCTAGATCGGTTGTGGCATATAAATAGCCTCCGTCATTTTTTTGCACCAGCATAACGCTGGGGTCGCCATTTTTGTCGGCCAGTTCTTGCAGAAATATTACCTGGGCGCCCTCGCTCTCAACGGCCAGTTGCTGTGCTTTGAGTTCGTCGACGAGTACGGCTAAGTCATCGTTGTAGGCGCTTTCACCGTGTACGTGTTCGGGGCCAAGTGAAACATTTAGCGTGTGGTAGATCTCTTGATTGTGCGTTAGAGAAATACGTTTAAACTTTTTCCAAAGAGCCAATATCTTTTCGTCGCCCGACTGCAGCTTCACCACATATTCTCGGGCCTGACTGGCGAAGTTTTCGTCCTCGTCGAAGTGTTTTTTTGCCTGCTGATAAAACCCCTCCAGGTCTTTAAGCGCCAATTCAGCGGGTCCACCTTCACCTAGCTGCGTTTCTAATTCCGCAATCAACATGCCGAACTGCGTGCCCCAGTCCCCCACGTGGTTTTGACGAATAACGCTATTTCCTTGAAACTCAAGAACTCGCACGATGGCATCGCCAATAATGGTGGAGCGCAAGTGGCCCACATGCATCTCTTTGGCGAGGTTCGGGGCGGAGTAGTCTGCAACTATTGTTTGTGGTGAGGCACTCTTTTCTATGCCCAGGCGCTCATCGGCGCCAATAACAGTTAGGGTCTCGGCTAACCAAACTTGATCTAAATGGATATTAATAAAGCCCGGTCCTGCAATTTCAATTTTTTCGGCTATACCTTCCAATTGCAGGTTGTCGACGATAAGCTGGGCCACGTCCCTGGGTTTACGTTTGAGTTCCTTAGCGGCGGCCATTGCGCCGTTAGCCTGGTAGTCACCAAAGCCGATTTTTTTGCTTAAGGCTAGGTGAGCTTTGAATTCTGCGGGTATTCCAGCGGCCGCCATAGCGAGGCTGAATTGTTGATTGAGCTTTTGTTTTATGTTCATGTTTGTCGTCTTAAGTGCTTTAGGGCGGTATGTGCGAGTTGGGCATGTTCGTGTGGTGCGCGTTGTTGGTATTTAATGGCTGTGATCGGTATATTTGAATTTAAAGGTATATTAAAAACTATGTGAACGCGCTATTAAAAATAGCTGCGCGGTACACGTAAATTATGGGTGTGTCGAAAATAACTGGGATTGTAGCGGTACTTGCGGCAGATGCAAGTGGTGAACCGGTGCAAAACTGTGCTCTAAAAGTAATAGACAGGTCTAATTAAAAGAGAACAAGGCGATGAGTGAAGAAATTTTGGTGGATGTGTGCGAGTCTATAATGACGTTAACCCTAAACCGTCCAGAGAGAAAAAATGCGCTAAATTTAGCCATGTATACGACCTTGTCCGAGAGCCTAGATCGCGCAGCTAAAGATGACGAAATACGCGTGGTTTTTTTTAAGGGTGCTGGCGATAGCTTTACCAGCGGCAATGATTTATCCGATTTTGCCAGCGGTGCCAGTTTGGCGGAAGAGAACAATCCAATTCGCCGGTTTTTGTTTACCTTGGTGGCTTTTCCAAAGCCTGTTGTGGTGGCGGTGCACGGTGTAGCTGTGGGCATTGGAACCACATTGCTGCTGCACAGCGACTTGGTTTATGCCGCTTCCAGTGCCAGCTTCCGCATGCCTTTTGTTAATTTGGGTCTATGTCCTGAGTTTGCCTCTTCGCTGCTTGTACCGAGGCTTGCGGGTCATGCGAAGGCCTCAGAATGGCTGCTATTAGGCGAGTTTTTCTCGGCCACTGATGCCCTAACGGGTGGCCTCGTAAACGTTATTGTCGACGACCCGCAAACCTTTGCTATGCAGCAGTGTCAAAAATTAGCCAAGCAACCCCCTGCTGCGCTTCGCAATGCCAAAGCTTTAATTAAGGCGCCAGATTCTGCCGTGATAATGGATACCATTAACAGTGAAATTAAGGTATTTGGCGAAGCCCTTAAAGGGGCTGAATTCAGCGAAGCAGTGACTGCATTTTTCGAAAAGCGACCTGCCAATTTTTCATCTGCCAATTTTTTATCAAAAAAGCCCGCCAACCCCAGTAATTAATAAAGAGAGAGCCTTATGACGCTAGCTATAGATTTTTCTGATAAAACCGTCGTTGTTGTCGGCGGTACCAGTGGTATTAATCGAGGTATTGCCGAAATGTTTGCGCAACACGGAGCCCGAGTAGCGGTGGCCAGCCGCGACCAAGCTAAGGTTGATGCTACTGTGGCGGCTCTAGAAGCTCTGGGTGCAAAAGCCATGGGCTTTGTGGCCGACGTGCGCAACAACGACGATATAAAGTTGGGTTTGGCATCTGTCCAGGAGCGCTTCGGTGAGTTTGATGTATTGGTATCTGGTGCGGCGGGAAACTTTCCCGCCATGGCCAACGGCATGTCTGCTAATGGTTTTAAGTCCGTTATCGAAATCGATTTGTTGGGTACCTTCCATGTGCTTCAATCGGCCTATCCCTATTTAAAAAAACCCGGCGCCAGTGTTATTAATATATCTGCACCGCAGGCATTTCTGCCGATGGTGGCACAGTCGCATGTGTGTTCTGCGAAGGCCGGTGTCGATATGATTACGCGGTGTTTGGCAATGGAGTGGGGGCCCGAAGGTATCCGGGTAAACAGTTTGGTGCCTGGGCCAATCGAAGGTACGGAGGGCATGAAGCGCCTGGCGCCTACGCCACAAATAATGGCCATGGCAAAAGACTCGGTTCCCTTAAAGCGCTTGGGTACGCCTAGAGATTTGGGCCACATGGCGTTGTTTTTGTCGTCACCTATGGCGAGTTATGTGTCGGGAGCTATCATCCCTGTGGATGGGGGCTGGGCTCTCGGCGGGGCCTCTGGCTTGAGTAGCACGCTTGCCAGTATGATGGCCGGCCCAAAAAATTAGCTGGCCATTTCCTTCTTATAAATCATCGATATTGAGCCAAAGCGACTTGTCGTCTATGGGAGTTTTAGGGTTCAAATTGGGGTTTGCCAAACGGTAAATAGTGCGTTCTTTGAGGTTGGCATTTTCCAATGCTTCTTTAATCATTGGGTGAGAGAAAAACATTTCGTCATAGCTGCCATCTTCAATTGCTAAGCGGAAGCCTCGTTCAATGTCTCTGGCGAGCGACATATTGTCGCGCGAGACGAAGAAATACATGGCTAAGGGGTAAATGAGAAGCAAGTTTTCTTCCACGGTAAGGTTTAGCTCGCGGCGCTGAGCTATTTCACTCCAGGGTTCGTGAATAGCGCGCGGGAAGTAGTCAAAGCGGCCGCCTTCTAGCATATAAAAAATACTAGCGTATTTTACGGGGTCGATCACGTTCATGCCTGCGTTTTTTAAAACGGCGGTATCCCCCCAAAATCGCCCCTGACCAAGCGGGATTTTTTGGAAGTCTGAGAATGTTTTTACGTTATCAAAAAGGAATTGATCTCCTTTGCGGATAATAAAAACTCTGTGACCTAGTAATCCTTTAAGTACGGGTATGCGAATAGGGTACATTTCTTCTTCGTATTTAATCTGGGTGCCCGCCCACATGATGCTCATATTCCCATCCCTTACTAGGTTGAGCATCCGAGCTTCTGTTATGGGTTCGGCATATTCTTCATAGCTGTACTTTGTACCGCTTTTAGCAACTGCCAATTTTAATATTTTTAGTATCAGCGCTTCCTTGGGGTCACTTTGGGTTTGTGAATGGATAATCGTCTTGGTTTCGGCGTTTGCCTTTAAAAAGCTTGTGCCTGCAAAACAAAGCAATGCGACCAACAAGTGAGCGCTTACTTTTAGGTGCGTGAGCTTATGGCTGTATTTGGTCATACGGACACTCATTTTTGTATTCACGTTATTTCAAAATAAAGTACTGTGTAGTGTCCTAAACTATGCGTACGTTAAAAACACTATAAAGCTAGCCTTCAATAGCAATGATCGACTGTTCTACACTATAGTTGTAGAGATTTTATAATCTCCAGACAGTTTAGGACACTACACTAGGCTTACCACGCAAGCCCAAATGTTTGAATAGCATCGCACACACTTCTATTGATGTTCAACTCGTTGACTTAGTATCCCCTATTGTTCTTTTCATTGAGGAAACATTTCGTCGTTTGCCACGAATACTCGTTCGCAGAAAAACAAATTTAAGGTTTTTTAGCTAAATCAATGGATTGCGTATGCAAATTAAGGTGTGCAATCTCATTTTTGCTTTCTTTCTACCCCCCCTCAGAGGGGGAAGTAGACCGCAAAAAATGCCCGTCTGTTATTTGAGTGTAGCATCTCAATATAAAATATGTGAGTTGAGGTCCTGCGGCGGCCCATGAGGCTAGTCGCCATAGAGTCTGTGGTTTTGAACACGATTATTCGGCAAGTGGTAGCTGAAAGGGGGCGCAGAATAGGCACTGAGGGCCGCAGAAATAATAAATAATCCCACCTAGTTTCTCTTTTGACTCAGCTGCGGCGTTGCTTAAAACGCTGCATAGAATGACTGTACGCAGTTTTCATCGCCTTGAATCTTAGTCAAAATCCTTCCCCATCTGAGATCATTTATTAATTCCACTGCCCTTAGGTTCCATCAGCGTTTGCTATCTGTGTAAAATGGCCATCTCATTTAATGTAATTCATTGGAGTGTTGTTATGCCCGAGAAAGCTGTGTCCGATGTGACCGCTAAGTCTGTTACCAAACAGTCGGATTTGGTCGAGGAGTTGGTGCTAAAATTCAGTTGCCCCGACCTACCGGGTATTGTTGCAGCAGTAGCTGGATTATTCTCCCTACAAGGCTTTAATATTCGAGAGTCATCCCAGTTTGAGGATGTTCACGAAAAACGTTTTTTTATGCGCACTGTATTGGAGTCAGTGGAGGGGCCAAAGCTATACAGCGATGTAATCTCCTCGTTTAAATCCATCGCCGATCGCTATGCTATGAATTGGGAATTGAGCGAAAGTACACACAATACCAAAGTGTTAATTGCCGTGTCACAGTGGGGACACTGCCTGAACTCTTTGTTGAACGCTTGGAAGGGCGGTTCTCTGCCCATCGATATTGTTGGCGTGGTGTCCAATCACGAAGATATGCACTCGTTAACCGACTGGTATGGTTTGCCTTATCATTTGCTGCCGGTAAACCGCGACAACAAGGCCGAGCAGGAACAGCAAATTTTGGATGTAATAGACCAAAGCGGCGCCGAACTGTTTGTGCTTGCACGCTATATGCAGATTTTGTCCGACGATATGTGTGAAAAATTACGAGGTAGAGCGATTAATATTCACCACTCGTTTCTGCCCGGTTTTAAAGGCGCAAGGCCCTATCATCAAGCCTACGACAGGGGCGTGAAATTGATTGGCGCCACCGCGCATTATGTGACAACGGAGTTAGATGAAGGCCCCATTATTGAGCAATCTGTAGAGCGCGTAAGTCACGCCAACACTCCCGAGGAGCTGGTGCAAATTGGCCGAGACATAGAAGCGGTAACCCTACAGCGTGCTGTTCGTTGGCACTGCGAACAGCGTGTTTTGCTTAATGGAAGTAAAACGGTGGTGTTTTCCCGCTAAATTAGCGTTCGACCGTAGCAGGGCATTAATAGCGTCACAGGGAAGTGATTCATAAAGTCGCATTTTTTTGTGCGACTTCGTAAGAAGCATATAGCGTAGGTAAGTAGCATTACAGAGCAGCATAAACAATCATTCGAAGCGCCAGCAGTGTTAATGCGATTTTTAATAAGATAAGAAATTTTTCACAGCTTATGCGTTTTCTGATGAGAGTGCCTAGATAAGACCCGATAATCGCGCCGCACGACATTGTTAGCACCACCGGCCAATATTCGCGAAATTGAAAACCTACCGCAGTAAATACCCCCAGTTTAGCCCGATGGCTAAAAGACGTAAAAAGCGCGTTGGTGGCGACGATGCCATCTTTATCGTTGAGCGTTTTCATTAGTAACGAGCTTGTAAGCGGACTGGTGGCTCCTACGATAAGCCCCAAGCCCGTTTGCACCGCACCCGCCAAATAGAAATTTTCGTATTTTTGAATGAAACTGCTAAACCTGAGCAGCCAGAGATTGCGCAGTACATAGGTGCCGATGGTGACGGGTATAAAGCGGGTGGGAAGATGTGTAAGTGCACCCCAGATGAGAGCCACCCAAGCGCCGAACCTAGCAAAAACTAGGGAACCAAAGCCCAGACCACGGATTTTAAACAGGGCAGAGTGCGCGACAGGTTGCTCGCCAACTGAGCGGTTCCGTGCGCAGGAATGATGGCATTGGTGGGAAGGTAGATGGGCACAATAGACATAGCAACATGCCACCGCCAAGGCCAATTACCACTGCAACTGTTGAGGGATGTAGCGCGGCTAAGCCGAGTATCACTTCAGCGCTAAACAGCCATTGCATCTAATTTATTTCATTGGTTTAAACACCTTTATTGCTGCTAAGGTGCTTGAATTCTAGCCGTGTAATCAGGGTTTTGTGTAGCGCCCTTGATTAGATCGTCGCCATAACTAAGGATGATGTGCTGCCAGTGGGTCATTGATCGCCTTTGCGCCAGTAGTGTTTTTCATAAGCGTGACCCCCGTTCAATGTTGGTGCTTTTATTTAAGGCTTAGAAATGTATAATCGAACCTTGGTTTAAACGGGTAAAGCGCAGCACAATGAACAACGACAGCCCCAATACTTTGATTAATGCCGAGGTTTTACAAAAAAGGGAGGGTCGCTTTTCGCGTATCGATCTGTTTTATATTGGCAAGGTTTATCAGCTAAGGGAGAAAGATTTACCCTTCAAAATCGGTCGCGATAACAAATACTGCAACTTAACGGTGAGCAAAGATGTGGTATCTCGGGTGCACTGCATCGTCGACATTAAAGACAATCAAATTGGTATTTTAGATCGCAGCACCAACGGTACCGTAGTAAAGGTTGGCGAGGCGAATAGCGTGATTATCCGAGAGGAATTTTATCCACTTACCGGTAAGGGCTGCCTGACCTTAGGAGAGCAATTCAACTCGCAGGAATCTAGGGTGATTTTATTTAAAGTATTGATGGAGGCGATTTAGATGGAAAAGGTTCACGCAGAGAGCCCCCGCAGCATAGACTCGTTGGCGAGAATAGGGTAGCTGCTACCCCTGCAAGCTACCCATAGTGGGTCAGATAAGCACCGAGCCCAAGCCTCGAACCCATGCGTTGAATCCAAGCTTCGAACCAAACCCAAACAAGCCCCCAATCAAAAACATGCATCATATGCTCATAGTGCCAGCGCCTCGGGTTTATCCAAATCATTAATCACCTGCCACGTTCCGCCGCCCTGTGATATTTTTACCTTCCAGTGATCGACGCGACCGAGGTAGACCTGCGGGTTTTGATTGTCGGCACGCAGTTTGGTGACATTTAGTGTCTTCACGGTAAGACCGTCTAGGCCTAACTGAAATTCTCGAACATAGCATTTAGGCTACTCTTCCTTTAAATCTGAATAGATCAGAATGGTCTTATGGCCTACAGAGGCTTCGTTTAAATATTCTGTAGCTTGCAGTACGCCCCCAGAAATATCGGTGTAATCTCTGCTATTGACGGACTTCACAAATGCTTCGATACGTTGGGCAAATTTCCGTTTTTGTTTGTTGGCGATTAAGGGCCGCGAACCCAGCACCACTTTAGTAACAATGTCTTTTTCGCTAAAACTCCCGCTGTCTATGCGTGCCACGGCAAACGTGTCGCCGGGATCGAGCATGGCCAGCATGTAATTGATCAGCTGGCGCGCCTTGTCCAACTCTTGGGTATAGGTGCCCGATGTATCCAGTAATAGATAGATGCCGCGCGAATAGTTTTTGTCATTGTTGCTGCAAGCGCTAATAATCATTGTTGTGCACAGAGCAGGGAGTAGAGGCGTAAGCAATGTTCTCAGGCTGGTTGTTTTCATTTTGAATCTCCTTCTGGGTAAGCTGGAAGGGGTGGGTAGTAGTCATCGTGCCGACTTTCTGTAGCGGAAGCGCCAATTTTTTTGGGGCGTTTTTGCCTGAGTGCCGCTTCTCCTCGCAGTGGCACAGCAATTAAAAAATCGTATATGTTGATGGTGAGTTTACCCAGCTGTTTAAGTGCATTGGCAAGAATACGCAGCGCAATAACCAGTGTGCTCAGGCAAACCTCTACTACCCCGCCAAGCACAGTTCGACCGCTCTGAAGTAAATATTCAAGTGGAATGGCGATCATAGTTAGCGCCAAAGGCAGTACAAAGCCCAGGGTCATGTTCGCTAGAAACGGAATCCATTCGCTAATACTTGCCGCTAGGGCCGGCAGCCGAATCTACCCCTGCCCGCGACGCACGCAGGTTAACGAGATCTCCGGCAATCTGGTCGCGCATAAACGCTAGTGCGGCTTCAGTAGATGCCAGTATCAGCAATACCGCTGCGGCAGACACCAAAAACACGCGTCTAAATTTGTCGTCCATAGATCCGATCAACGGAAATAGCTTGGTGATTCTTATGCTTTCCAGCAAAAAAATGCCGGCGGTCACTTCCAGGCAAATAATCACCAAGGCGGCAAGGTCGGCCACTTTAACCCCACCAACACGCTCGACTGAACCGACCATTTCCGACATCGCCAGTGCAATAAGGTGGAAATTAAAATAGGCCCCCCAGCAGCAATCGACATTACGATAAACGCGATCAGAAATTGGGTGATTGACGATGCACGCAAGGCCCTCACCGCGTGGACTGAGGCTTGAACGATCTGATTAAATTTTGCTATGTGTTGGTCGATATTCTGGCTGCGGGTGATAATTTCTTTTAGCCTCCCACCCACTTCATCGACACTGTCGGTGAGTTTGCGCCAGTGACTTGTCATGGCTTTCAGGGTTTTATGGCGCTCGCCCACTTCGAGCCTTCGCTGTTGCAATAAGTCTTTATGCTGCTCGGCGGACTGATGGATTTGTTCCAAAATAGTGTTGTTAAGTGAATTTGAGTGTTCGCCAGATTTAATTTTTGCCACGGCATCAACTGCCTCCTGCCACTCTGGCAGCGCCGGGGGCACTTCACCGCTGTGTTGATAATCGTCGTGAATAGTGGTGATTTCTTCCTGTATTTGCCGTTGTAGTTGCGGATAGCCGCCCAAATCGCGCTGTACAAAGCGGCTTATTTCAAAAAATTCTCGCTCAAAGTCCCGTTCCTCATGCATTTTCCCCTGCTCGAGCAGTACTTCTCGGTTGCGCACCTTTAACTGCTTGCGCGTGGAATCCAGAGCACTAGCGGTGAGCCGAAGGGTATTGGATAGCATGCGAAACATGCCGCTTATTGCCAGATGGGCGTGGTGCCGGGCCAAAAACGGTACTAGTACGCCGACAAATAGTATCAGCGAGTGCAGTCGCCAGTCGTTAAATACGGGTGTGTCTAAAATAGAGTTCATCATTATTCTCCTAAATGTTATGCTGACGAAAAAAGGATTTCCTCGCCGCTTAATAATCACTCTATCAGTGCCTTTGTCGTGCAAGCGTGCATGGTTCACGCTTTTGTCATGATCAATTGGGCCCAATTGTGGCGAAATGTGGCAGCTATCTTTTTCTTTTAAGTGATTGATTTATATTAATAAAAAATACGGGGAACTACGACGTTCAAAGTTGTCATAACAGGGTCACGGAAAAGCCGTAGTTGAGCTTGCTGGGCTTGGCCGAAAACCGTGCCAATGCTTTACTATCTAGGTGTTTACTAGTACCTTGTTCGCGCTGCGTCAGAGGCAAAAAAACACTCCCTTAATCCGCTGTAAGTCCATTATGGATGGGCGGGTTTCGGTCTAAAATACTCAATTATTAATATCCAGGTTTAAGTAATGTTGCAACGCAAAGCGTTTTTTTTATGGTTGGGGTTCTGTCTAATTATTTCGGTGTTATCTGCGTGCGGTGGAAGCAGTAATAACAACGATTTCGGCGAGGTCAGTGACCTTGCTCTTGCGGATCTGCAGGTGAAAAGTGGTGGGGACTTATACTACGACGGTTATCTGGTAGAAGAGTTTGATCCCGCAAATTTGGGACCCTACCGTGTCGAGATAGAAAGCCAAGACCTTACCGAAATTACAATAAGCGCGGCCCTTAAAGACGGCCAGCAGGCAACACTTGAAGTTGTGGAAGTGGCCAAAGGCGATGATGGTGAGGATTTTACTCGCGCACTTGTGTCGGGCAGCGATACAGCTGTCGAAATTAATGAGGGTGAAAACCTTGTCTACGTCTCGGTTGCCAGTACTACCAGTGCCGCTAAGGCGAAATACATACTTCTGGTGACTCGCCAATCTTCGGACGCCAATCTAGCGGGAGTGACCCTACAAGGCGGAAGTTCTCTGGTCACATACGATGACGATACCGAAGGCAATGCCGTGGTATTTTCTTCAGATGTTTTTGACTACAAATTAACGGTTGACGAGCAGGTATGCAATATTAGTCTGTCGCTGAACACGCTCAGTACTAGTCGTCAGTCAACTATAACCGTGGATGGCGAAGAAACGCGCCAGTTCGAACTTAAGTACTTCCCCGTAGGTAGGGGCGAGAGCAAGACGGTTGAGGTTGTGGTTTTTGCAGGCGATAAAGTAGAAAGCACACCCTATACTTTTATTTTTAAGCGAGATGTGGGTACTAGCAGTGAACTTGCCGCTGACAGCACTTTAGAATCCCTTGAATTTAGCAGTGGTAGAAGCACCGAATCATTTTTATGTGAAGATTCAACGGTGGTGCAGGCCGTTAGTAAAAGTACCGAGTCTATTAGCATCGTAGCAACCCTCGCGGCAGCCGAAGCTAAGATGACCATAGGTAATTCTGTGTTGAGCGATACGGGCTTCCCCACTACTAATGAAGACAACACAAGTTTGTGGGCTTCAGAAAATGACCTTGATTTGACTTCTGAACTTGAGTTTAGCGATGGCTTATTAGGTGCGCTGGTTGAAGGTTCGAATTATTTTGTTATTACAGTAACCTCCGCCGATGGTGGAGAAGTTCGCAGTTATCTTATTAATGTTTTTCGCCCCGATACCGACGAAATATACGTAGAAACCGCCGAGGAACTCCAGCAGGCGCTTAAAAATGCGCAACCCAATGATGAAATTATCGTGACTCCCGGCGACTATAGCGGGGTTGTGGGGGCGGGACACGGAGAAGGCACTAGCGGTCATGTCTCCGCCCATTTTTTTAGCGATGCTAGTGGCACTGAAGCCGAGCCCATTATTCTACGCGCTGAATCGTCGGGCGTAGTCCTAAGCGGCAGTGACCAAAGTTTGAACGCTGTTTTGATGTTGCAGGGCGACCATTGGCAAGTGAGCGGTATTGAATTAAGTGGCGCACAAAATGCGCTGGTATTAGAGGGCGCAAATGACAATCTCTTTATAAGCGTACTTGCGCGAAATGTGGGTGAACGCGCGGTAGTTCTGCAAAACGGTAGCAGTAACAATCAACTTCGAAGCGTAGTTATCGATAATACTGGTCTACTGCCAGAAACGCGCGACGGTATAGCCGAGGTTTACGGTGAGGGCATCGTTGTTGGCGGCGGAGACAGCGATGCCGTGGATGCGAACAACAGCTTTAAAAATATATTTTTCGGTAAAAATATTGCTAACGAAGCCATAGACTTAAAAGCAAAGGCGCAAAATACAGCCATTCAATCCAATGTTTTTATCACCCACAATACCGTCATTCGCCCTGTTGAAAATAGAAGCGTGATCGTCGTGGGCGGGGATCTGACCAACATCAGTTACAACCAGTTTGAACACTCCCAGTATGCGGTGGGCACCGAAACCATCCACCAGCTAGTGAGTGCAAGCTCTGCAACGCCAACGCCAATTGCTCTCTCTGTGTACCAAAATAATGTCGATCTCGACGGCCAGGACATTAGCATCGTTAATGCCTCGGGTTCCGCTACAGTAGATGTTGCAGACAATAAACGCGACGCAGGCGATGAAGGTACAATTGAGTATGTGGGCAGTGGTATAAACCAAGGTTTTGTTACGCCCAGCTATCAAATACAGTCCGCCGCGGATGCCAGTAAATGCCTAGCACGGCGCGACATTGATTTTGCTGTAGGTGGCATCGTTGATACTCGAGTGATAGTGACCTTGGTCGATTGCGCCAATGAGAGCGATCAGCATTGGCAGTTTATTCACGACGGTGATGGTTTTGTGACCATTGTCCAAGAGGGGTTGCCGGACAATAAAATTTCCATTGCTAGTGTTTCTTATCCAGACCGCACTATTTCGCAATATCTCGAAGTTAGGGAGGATAAAGATACGGTCTTTGATGACGCCTATTATTTGCGTTGGTTAATAGTAAACGATGGTGATGATGTGGGTTTTGTTAATAAGGCAACTCGGTTGTCTATATCAGAGGGGCATCTATATGTACCTAGCATTAGTTTTCCTAACGACGGCCCTCAAACCGAAGATAATCTTCTTAATACGGAGAGTTCCAGTACTGCAGCCTTGCAAAAATTCAGATTGATTGATCAATAAAGCAGTCTAGGAATAAAAAACAGTCTGGTAATAAAGCAGGCTAGCAATAAAGTTCCAAAACGCAAAGTGTGTCGCACTTTGCGTTTTTTTTCGCGTTAGCTTACGGCGCAACCTTCTTGTAAACCCAGTTTTGAGACACATTGTCGCAGGCGACTAACTGATCGTTTAATTGCATGCAAAACTCAATGCTTTCCGGGAAATTTTTTTGATAACGCGGCTTTACTGCCATGCTGCTGCGTTCTTGTTTAAGTACTTCAAATGTATCGCTAAATCGCGTTGAAAAATTATTGTCTTGACGTACGCTCTCTTCGTACACCGTATTAAATTTTGTAAACGACATGGTCGAATCGGCGAGACCAATGGAAAGCATCTTTTCAATATACATTGGGTAGATGGATGATAAATATAACAGTGAAAATTGTTGTTCGCCTTTATCTGGAAACTCCAAGCGATTTTTGTCGAAAAATACATTGGGTTCCAGTTCCGAGATTGCTCGATTGCTTTCCAAAGCAAAACGATCGCCATTGTTACAGACAATGTCTTTTTCAATTAGCACGCAACCCTTGATTGCGTTATTTAGTATCGACGACGAATGCGGGCGTCCATCGCGAGTACGTGGCGTTTGTGCCGTCGATACTGTGTTATTTGAGACCGGTTTTGTATTCTCTGTCCTCTTAATAATGTCCACATTTTTTTTTGGCCTGGGGGGCAAGTCAAGGGCCGCGCGTTGGGCAATGTTCCGCAGTAAAAGCCACTGTGTGTCGGGAGTATTTTCCTTGAAAACAAAAAAATCAGGCAATTCGATCCCTCTGCCTTTGGCGATAAGTTCGCAATACGAATTTTCGAGTTCCGTGCGTGCCTCCGCGAAACAGATTTTTGCTTTCATTATACGGGCGTTAACACCTACTGATGCACTGACTGTCATGAGAAGTAAGAGCAAAGCCCAACAGTTTCGATGTGTGAACCCTGAAGTCATAGTTGTTACTCTTTATAGTCGTTACTACTTTTGTCGGCTATCGTCTTGCCTGCCGTTGCACTGCAGGTTTTCATTTCTTGCAAAGGTATTGGTTAGCCATTTTTAATTGGTCTGGAGTATTGATATTGAAAAAGGGATCAATGGCTTCATTGTCAAAGTTTACCGAAAGATATGAATGAGAAAAGATGAATTTTCCGACACTCCGCTCTCCTGAATTTAAAAAGTTGGTAATATCAGTGAACAACTTTCTCGACCAGAGCCCTACAACAAAGTGATCTCGATTGGCGCTGCGACAGAATACAATGTCTGTAGATTGATTTTGGGGTGTTGTTGGCGGTGCTATAGCAACTGAATTGCTGGCTTCGATCAAAAGAACGTCCAATAAATTGTCTGGCAGAAAGGGGCAGTCCCCCGGTACCGTCAACAGCCAATCGGAATCACCGCCTCGATCGCCGCTGTCAGATTCGTTGCTGCCATATTCGGCGAGAGCGGACATGGCGCTAGCGATGCCGGCAAGGGGGCCAAGGGCCCCAGGAAAAGTGTCAGGTACTATGCCCACTTTCGAATGCTGTCGAATATGGGGTGAAAAACGATCGATATCGCCATTAATGTTGAGCATGACGGTATTGGTTTGTTTTTCTAGATTGCGCAATAGACGCTCAAGTAATACCTCCCCGTCAAGATTTACCAGGCATTTGTCGACGCCACCCATACGCGAACCGGCACCGCCGGCTAAAATTACGATAGGGATATTATGAGGTAGTTTATTCAAGGGCTGCCGGACATAAAGTAATTAAGTTGAAAGTAATGGAGCAAAATTAAGGTTATGGGGTTAATTGATATCCATGTAGCTAAGTGATAGCAATGTAGTTAAGTAATAACATTGGGGCAATCGTCATGACACCGAGCGTTTGGTGTATGATAATTATCATACAGTAACTTTTGCCAAGAGAATAACACCGTGTTGGACTTAGACGATATTAGAAGGGACTACTTGTTGGGCGGATTGTCGCGTGACAACCTGGACCTTAATCCATTTTCGCAGTTTGAATTGTGGATGCAGCAGGCCATAGCCAGCGGGTTACCAGACCCAACGGCAATGACACTGGCTACCGTCGATGTGGATGGTCAGCCCAGTCAGCGCATTGTGCTGCTCAAGCATTTCGACGAGCAGGGGTTTGTGTTTTATACCAACTACGGCAGCAGCAAGGCGCGAGATATAAATGTGAATCCCAAGGTGAGTATACATTTTCCTTGGCACGCTATGGAGCGCCAAGTAAAGGCTATTGGGGTGGCCGAAAGAGTATCGATGGCAGAAACCATAAAGTATTTCCTGTCTCGGCCGCGCGATAGTCAGCTAGCCGCATGGGCTTCGGCGCAAAGTCTCCCCATAAGTTCGCGTGCTCTCCTGCTTAGTCAGTTTGAATCTATGAAAAATAAGTTTAAACATGGGCAAGTACCAGTGCCAGACTTTTGGGGAGGTTATCGGGTAGCTCCCCACACCTTTGAATTTTGGCAGGGGGGAGGCAGTCGCTTGCACGATAGGTTCGAGTATCGAAAACAAAGCAAGGGCAATTGGCATAGCGAACGATTGGCGCCTTAGTGAGCCTAGACTAGGCCAATACGACTCCCAGTTGGATAATACCGACAAACTTTAGAGAACTTAGCGCTTTAAGTTCTTAAAATTGACGCACGCTATAAGCGCCTAGTGTCCGAAAATCTATTAAAAAGTAGCGAGAAATGCACCATTCTAGTTCGTCCAGCAGTATTATTTTAATTGGCATGCCAGGCTCAGGGAAAAGCACCCTGGGTGAAAAGTTGGCGCGACGTCTGAATAAAACCTTTATAGACACAGACCGCCTTATTCAAGCGCAAGAGGGCACTACGCTGCAGGACTATTTGAACAAAAATGGTTTTTTAGCATTAAGACAGGTAGAAGAGCAGGTTATTGTTGAGGGCGAATTTTATAACGCTATAGTATCTACTGGCGGAAGTGTGATTTATAGCGCGAAAGCTTTGCAGGCCTTAAGCCACTTTGGGCCGTTGGTATGGCTGGATATTTCTTATAAAACACTGATGAAGCGCGTTACAAATCAGCAAAGTCGCGGCCTAGCTTGCGCTCCGGGAACAGATCTGTGCACGCTCTATAATGAACGCCATCCACTGTATGAAAGATATGCGGAGTTTCGGCTCGATGCGAATGATTGCGAAATAGATGAGGCTTGCCAAGGTTTGCTTGGGCTTATAAACCCGCAATAAATTCAGTTTCTAAATATTAAATCGAGTTTTATTTCTTTTTAAACCAAGGCACATTAAATATTTGGTCTATAGTTTAAATAACACTCTTTATGTAGTTTCCTAGCGAGTTTTCCTTAGTGTTTTTGCAAGTATGTTTGGTGTTAATGTTGTTATTGTCGTGATGTGTGGTTGTTTTAATTATCTTCGTTGTTTTCGTTTCGTTTCGTTATGTGTAGTGTAGTGTAGTGTATTGGAGTTTCCCTTTTTAAGCCCGCCATTTGGCGGGTTTTTTTATGCTTAATAAAGCATGGCGACTACTGTCGGCTAAGAACGAGGCATAAGT